>CALJIH010000001.1 GCA_937974135.1 uncultured Cocleimonas sp.
TTTGTTACTTAGTAGTTTTATTTTAAAATAATGTTATGGCTTTGATGTCACAGATAGACACAACTCTTAAATTCAAACGTGAAAATAACAGCCAACAGTAAATTAAGGAATATATGAAAACTGGTAGATGCCGAGGGCGGATATATATATCTAACTAACGTGCTATTTGAGCAAATATCAATGAATTAATTTTAAATTGTGTTGGTTTCATGAGAATTTCGCCCACCAATCTGATCAGTTATCATTTGTGAAACAGAAGAAAATCTCGTTTTATGAGTCGTTTAACGAGATATTCGAATTGGTTTTGTATGTAAGCAACAATTACAAATCAGACCATTGATTGAATTCTAGACCAAACAAATTTTGGCTTTATACAAATTACGTAATAAACAAATATTGAAAAAATTAAAAATATTGCAAGGCATATTAGTAAAAAGAGTTTTATGTATAAAGAAAAAGAAGACAAAATAACTAATGTTGAAATAAACATAAAATTTAATGTTACTAAAAGTGAATGAATATAACGAACAAAAATCGTGGATGGTTTCCCTACTTTTCTGTAGCAAGATTCTGACAAAGTAAATTTATTCAATAATTATAGTGACTTAGAGCTTGCAAATGAATATGGTAAAAAAACTTTAAGGAATCCCTATAATATTATTAAGAGGGACAGCGTCCTTCTTAATAGATTGTTAGGCGTCAAGATAAAAATGGTCTTTAATTTAAATATTTCGAGTTAATATGAAAAAAATAGGTTTATTAGGTGGGCTTAGTTGGGTATCTACAGCAGAGTATTACCAGCGTTTAAACGTGCTCATGCAAGACAAACTCGGAGGAGTTGCTTCTGCTAGAATTGTACTAGAAAGTGTAAACCGTCAAGATTATGTTGATGCTGTTATTGAACGTAAAGATGAAGATGCCGCATGCGAAATAATTCTTGATGCCTGTAAAAACCTCGAAAATGCAGGTGCAAAACTTATTGTGATTTCCTGCAATGATGTACATCGTTTTGTGCCAAAGATAGCACCCAAAATCGGAATCCCATTCCTACATATCGCTGAAGTAACAGCACTAGCGATTTCTAAACAAGGAATAAAAACAGTTGGTTTGCTTGGAGTAATGAAGACAATGGAAGGAGTATTTTATCCGGAAATTCTCGCTAAACACGGAATAGAAACTCTTGTTCCAAATCAAGCGGACAAAAATTATATTCACGATAGAATTTACGATGAACTTGTTATGAACAAGTTTAGTGATTCTACAAAGAAAGGATATAGCGATGTCATTGAGCGCCTCCATGTTGCAGGAGCTGAAGGAATTGTTCTTGGATGCACCGAAATACCATTACTTTTAAAACCAGAAGAGATAAATATTCCTTCATTTGCTACAACTGAATTACACTGTATCGCAACCGTAAATCAATGTATCGCCTAACAAGTTGCAGCATTGGGAAATGTACTTCCCCCGCTTTAACGGACACCTAACCCTAACTAATAAGGTGTCCTATGCCCAAATACACACAGCCAAGAAAGACTTGGCAATATACTCAAGAGTTTAAAGCTAAAGCCGTACAACTCTCATTGATGGAAGGTGTTCAGGTTAAGCAAATTGCTGAAACACTCGACATCCATCCCTTTATGCTGTCACGATGGAGAAAAGAATTTCGTGAAGGCAAAATTATGGTCGATAAAAGGAAAAAGGTTGTCAGTCTTAAAAAAGAAGTGAAAGAGCTTAACAAGATTAAAGCGCTTGAAAAAAAGATCGCTAAACTTGAGCAGGAGAACGATCTGCTAAAAAAGTGGCAACGGTTTCTCGCGGAGACACATCAGAACGATATCGATTCATCCAGAGAAACCGACAACTCGGAATAAGTTATTTATGTCATTGGCTTAACGTATCAAGAAGTGGCTACTACGACTGGTGTAAAAGACAACCCTCAGCACATTCACTTTACGATATTCGTCTCGGTCAATTGATTGTCAAAATACATCACGCGAGTCGAGGGACATACGGTAGCCCTAGAGTATATGAAGCATTGAAGAGAAAAGGTTATAACGTGGGTAAGAAACGCGTGGAACGCTTGATGCGCCAACATTCTCTTGTGGGTCGAGTGGTTACAGTGACTAAGCGAATACCCGGTCTAAAACAGTTTAAAGCCAAAGGAGAAAATCTGCGAAGAGTAGAGCCTTCTGCAAGCCAGCTTAATCAGGTCTGGGTGGGTGATGTCACTTACCTTAAAGTGAAAGGACAGTGGCATTACTTAGCGACTGTTATGGATGTTTATAGTCGTAGAATCTTAGGTTGGTCATTAGGTAAAAACCGAACGGTTGATTTGACTTTAAGTGCTTTAAAAAATGTGTTGAAAAACAGAGTGCCGAAAAAAGGTATGATCTTTCATACAGACAGAGGCATTGAATACGCGGCATACCGATACCAAGATGAGTTGATCAAACACGGTATTCGTCATAGCGTAAACCGACCTGGATATTGTACTGACAATGCACATATGGAGTCTTTCTTTCACAGCTTAAAAGCAGAACTGATTCGTGGTACAGTCTTTAAAAATGAACACGAGTTGCGTTATTCTCTGAATAGTTATATCAATCAGTTTTACAATCATAAACGGTTACATTCAGGAATTGGTTATCTATCTCCCGCTGAATTTGAGAGAATAGCTGCATGAAATGTAAACTGTCCGTTTTATCGGGGGGTGTCTTTTTTATTGAATATTCGGTATTAGAAATAATACAGTAATAACGAACTCACCAAGATAACTGCAACCCAAAGAACCATCGAACTACTTGGAGAGGTATTACCCAATATACCTTGTGGACCATTTTGCATATGTAATTTATCAAAAAGATTCTGTAATCTTTTCATGATTGCATTCGTAGATCTTTCTACAAAACTGCCCATGTGTATGGAGAACTCTGTGCCAACTGCTTTGAGAAAACGACGATAGAACCAATCGAAGTCTAGGGTAATGGTGAGTGTTCGTTTCATTAATGGTAACAGGGCAAAAAAGGCAAAACCTGCAAATAACAATACCTGGAACTGAGTCACAATATGACCAGTTGTGTAGGGTTCATAATCAATCGGGTAGGGAAGGATTTGATAAAGTAAATTCGGAAATATGCCTAGAAAAATACATAAAAACGAAAATATGGACATTGCTGCACGCATATTTATGGGTGGTTCAGGCGGTCGTAACCCTGAATCTT
Organism: uncultured Cocleimonas sp.; assembly: GCA_937974135.1. GTDB lineage: Bacteria > Pseudomonadota > Gammaproteobacteria > Thiotrichales > Thiotrichaceae > Cocleimonas. The sequence continues at coordinate 3,222 of CALJIH010000001.1, forward strand.
TCTGGAAGAATACAAACCAAGGAAATTTTATCCCTGCATGTAAAAATACGCCCGCAGATGCCGCTAGCATTAACAGCCAAACAACTACCATGCCTTCATAAGCAGCAGCTGAGGTTTCTAACGATTTAGTAACAAAGCCAGAAGTAAAAGGAACCGCTGATATCGCTAATGCCCCGATAATGCCGTGCAATGCTGTTTGCGGCATTGACTGGAATAGTCCGCCCAAGTCAGTACATTTGCGTCTGTCAGTCATCATTAGCACACTGCCTGCAGACATCAATAATAGTGCTTTATAAATAATATGAGCAAATGCATGTGCCGCCGCTCCATTTAATGAGAGAGTCGTACCAATGCCTATTGCAGTTACCATAAAACCAACTTGGTTGACGATACTATAGGCTAAGATGCGGCGCATATCGTTTTCGAGTAGCGCATAAATGATGCCATAAAACACCATAAACAAGCCGATAGGGATTAATATTTCTGTGCCTGGAAATCCGACTAAGAGTACAAAAACAGCTGTCTTAGTCGTAAACGCGGAAAGGAAAACAGTGCCACTGGGAGAAGCTTCTGGATAAGTATCTGCAATCCATGCCGAGAAAGGCGGAGCTCCAGCATTCATTAAAAACCCGATTAGAATAAGCGCTTTGCCAATAGTGTCTGGCTTCATGCTGGTAAAGCTTATATCACCAGTGCTAATTACATGCGCGGTAATACCGGCCATTAGTATTACACCACCAAGAAGATGTACCAACAAATAACGCATACTGGCTCGATAAGCTGATTCTGTACCAGCAGCCCATACCACTGCTGTAGAACCAAGCGCCATAATTTCCCAGAATATAAACAAAGTAATTAGGTCACCAGCGAATGTGACACCAATGGCAGAACCTGCATAGATAAACGCTGCGGTGAGTTCTAAAGTACTCGCTTGTTTATAAGCATATAGTCCACCCGTCATCGCCATAATAGAGAAAATGGTTGCAAACAGTCGCCCTTCGCCGCTGGAGTGAACTGGGTTTAGGGTATAGTCTAAAAATGGAATACTAAGTGAATTACCATCTGGTAGGCTCCATACCAGAATTAAAGCTAACGCTGGAAGACTAATCAGTAGTGCAGGACGCAGATTACCTTTTACAAAAGGGATCAGAAACGCACCCAAAACTAGAATTAATCCAGGTGGAAATCCAAAGCTGCTGTTAACCACTTCACTCATCGTAATAAGTATCCTTACGTTTTAGGAATATTCCCAAAATTTTTGCACCAACTACCATAGCTGCACAGGTAACAAAGCCATACCACGCAAAAAAGCCAAAGGTTGTATCCAATGTAAATCCTGAGCCTGGTAAATGCTCTTTATGTTTAATAAAGAATTCCGGCAAAACAGCGAGTACAAGAATTGCTATCTGAAACACCCAAAGTTTCGGTAGATTTTCTTTTCGATATAACCAATGTTTTTTTTCATTCATATTATTATGCTCGATTACTTATTCTATTATCTTCCAACCATTTGGTTTGCTAACTCCAGTGGAACTTGGTGGAAGAAGAACAATAGAATGGTTAGACTTGCAGTAATGGTTAATGCTACAACTATCTGAATAGGTGCTTCTCCGTGACTATGTTCGGCGTCTTTTGGAGGTGTCTCTTGTTTAAAAAATGCACGATAAATAATTGGAATAAAATATGCTGTATTCAATAAGGTTGAGAGAATAATTACTCCAACAGCAACAAGTTGTTCAGTCTCAAAGGCACCTAATAACATATACCATTTAGATAAGAACCCTGCGGCAGGCGGGATGCCAATCATTGAAAGTGCGCCAATGGTAAAAGCTCCCATAGTCCATGGCATTCTTCGGCCAATACCATCTAATTGAGATATTTCCGTTTTGTGAGCAGCGGTATAAATTGACCCTGCGGCAAAGAATAAAGTGACTTTTCCGAATGCATGCGCGGCAATATGCAAGGCTGCACCTACTGCAGAAATTGGGGCAAGTATCGCTGCACCTAATATCACATAGGATAATTGACTAATAGTTGAATAGGCTAATCGTTTTTTTAAGTTATCTTGTTGTAAGGCAATCAAAGAGGCAACAATAATGGTAAACCCAGCAATATAGAGTAGCCAGTCTGTTACCCCAGAATCAGCAAGAACATCAATACCAAACACATACACGATTACTTTTAGGACACTGAATACACCAGCTTTAACAACCGCAACAGCGTGTAACAAAGCACTTACAGGGGTAGGTGCAACCATCGCAGAAGGAAGCCATTTATGAATTGGCATCAGCGCTGCTTTACCAATTCCATACATATAAAGGAATAAAAGAATCCCTAACATTGCTCCTTGAAGCTTGTCACCAATAATGCCTCCTGATGCAAATTCAGTAGTACCAGCGACTATTGAAGTCCAGATGATTGCGGGTAATAAAAGGCCAATAGAGGTTGCAATAAGAATACCTAAATAAATTCGTCCACCACGTTTTGCTGAGGCATCTCCTTTATGTGTGACAAGTGGATAGGTGGATAAAGTCAGTACTTCATAAAAAACAAATAATGTTATGAGATTACCTGAGAAGGCAATCCCCATTGTTGCTGCAATGGCTATGGCAAAACAGGTATAAAAACGAGATTGATTTTTTTCGTTATTACCGCGCATATAACCAATCGAATAGAGCGAATTGATCGGCCATAATATAGCTGCGATTGTAGCGAATAGCATACCTAAAGGCTCAATGGCAAAATGAACACTTAGTCCAGGAAGCATCTCTAGTAAGGTAAATTCAGGTCGCTCTCCATTATAAACGCGCACTAACAATGTAATGACGACAAAAAATAAACTGATAGCGGTAGCGAAAGTCATGCTCTCGCGTAAGTTATTATTTTTTCTGGTCAACCATATTAAAATGGCACCCACAGAAGGAATGAGCAAACTTAACCAAATTAATGTTTCAGAAGTCATTACTGAACACCTCTGAATAATAATGTTGCAATATCTTTGCTTGTATCAGTAGTGAAGGTCGCGAAAATTCCAAAGCCTATATTAGCAATTACGAGTATCCAAGTTGGTATGAGAAGCAACAGGGGTGCTTCCTTGAGATTGCTACCAGTAACTTTGTCATCAGCAGGCTTAAAATATGCTGCTTCTACAACACGCCAGATATATACAACTGCCAATAGCGACCCTACTATTATAACGACTACAATTGGCCACCAGCCATGTTCGATGCTTCCAAGTAATAGATACCATTTAGAAATGAATCCGACCGTTAAAGGAACGCCAATAAGACTCAAGCCTCCAAGAACGATAGCCATAAATGTCCAAGGCATTTTTTTGCCAATACCCTTGAGGCGACTGATATGAGTATTACCTACTTGGTAACATAGTGCACCAAGAGCCAAGAACAAAGCGCCTTTCATCAATGCATGATTAAAGATATGTAATAAAGTTGCGGTAAGCCCATTGATGTTTGCAAGGCTAATACCAAGTAGCATATATCCGATTTGTGCTACCGATGAATAAGCCAACATGCGCTTAAGATCAGATTGGAAGATAGCAACAACAGAACCAACCATGATGGCAATACACGCTAAGGGTAAGAATAGCCACTGAACCTGCATCGCATTGAAACTATAGTCTGCGCCAAAAAGGGTAAACATAAATCTCAACATCGCATATAGAGCTACTTTGGTAGCGGTAGCCGCTAAGAAAGCAGATACTACGGAAGGCGCATATGCATAGGCATTCGGTAGCCATAAATGGAGTGGGAACATCGCTAGTTTGAGACTAAAGCCAACGATTAAAAAACCATAGGCAACTTGTAAAGTACGTGACCCATGTAGATCTTTAATTTTATCAGCTAAATCCATCATATTTAGACTGCCCGTTAGAATGTATAACAGTCCTATACCAATCAGAATAAAAGTAGCGCCAATGGTACCCATAATCAGGTATTGAAAAGCTGAAGTAAGCCCGCGACGATCACGACCTAGAGATATTAGTGCGTAAGTAGAAAGTGATGATATTTCTAGAAGTACGAATACGTTAAATGCATCACCTGTGATTGTCATTCCTAACAATCCTGCAAAACACAATAGCATCAACACATAAAATAAAGATTGGTGTTGCGGCGGAATTTCTTTTTCGATACTGGTTTGTGCGTAAGGAAATACGACTGCAGATATTCCTGAAACAATCAGTAAAATAAATGCATTTAGCTTATCGATACGATATTCAATACCCCAAGGAGCGGCCCAGCCACCAAATTCATAGCGAATCGCATCTCCTGTTTGTACTTGTAAAAATAGTTGTATTGAAATATAGAAACATGCCCAACTAACTAATGTAGCAAACATCCAAATTAGACGGGTTTTTTTACCAAATAATAAAGCAATTGGAGCTGCTAATAAGGGTAAGACAACCTGAAGCGCAGGAAGGTGTTGTTGTAATGTGTCAAACATTAATTATTCCTTGCCTGTATCTTTGCTTCTTCAATGTCTCTTTCTGTATCTAAAGCAATAAGCTCATCTTCCTCAATACTGTCGTATGCTTCTTTAATACGAACGATAAGCGCAAGACCCAAAGAGGTTGTAGCGACGCCAACCACAATCGCGGTAAGGATTAACACATGCGTTAAAGGATTTGAATAAGACTCAATCCCATCAGCTAAAATCGGAGCAGTGCCTCCAGAAACTTTACCCATAAAAATAAATAACATAAATACCGAAGTCTGAAAGATATTAAGACCGATAATCTTTTTAACAAGGTTATTGCTAGCAATAACAATATAAAAGCCT
>CALJIH010000002.1 GCA_937974135.1 uncultured Cocleimonas sp.
ATTCCCAAACATCATCCTCCGAATCCCACTCTCGAACATATCCAACATAACTGATACAACCAATAATCTGCCAAGTCATAGCATCATATTTGAAGGTTTTATACAGTTGCAATATCGGGTTTTCAGGTGCTTGGTAGGCGCTATTAGACTTTTTTGCAGCAATATTTCTAGCATTTGTATCCGTGGAATTGGTACCACAATGTTCGCAAATAATTGTTTCAGAGTTTGGGTTATATTGATGAAGTGTTGAGCCACAGCTTTTACAGGCTTGTGTTTTTACCGGTTGAAAAGCACTCATTTCCTTTCCCAATTTACCGACTGAATATCAAATACTTGCGCTTGAGATAATGACGCATGTTGATTCTCAATTTCTAAAGAATACTCGGATTCGTTCGCGACACCATCGACGTAAGTTACCACGCTATTGGTTTCTGGCTCTGACGGCAAAAAACCTTCACGGCCAATAATTTTAGCTTCGAATTTTTCAGTAACAAATAAGGTCAAACCATTACTCAGGCTTAGATCTTCTGCTACGTGGATATTTGAAGATGAGGTAGTGAATTCAAGTTCTTGGGTATTAATATGCTTATAATAAATCCCATCGTCTTCCTCTAACCAAAAGCCATTGCCGTAACTATCTTCAAGCCACCATTCATCCCAAGTATCTTGTTCGTATTGCAGGCGAATTCTTCCCATTACTTTGTAATGTTCACCATTTGCTAAATTACCTACCAATCCAACACGCAGAAAACTGGGCGCATTGAGTGCGATTTCTTGCCCTGCATCCGCCTTCCATATTTGATTATTAAGACGCAACCAAGACCCACAAAAACTGCAATCAATACTTCGAATTAAGGGTGATACACCCTCAATTTCACCACCACAACTTGGACAATTTATCATCGGCATCGGCTTGGGTTTATCTTTATTATCATATAAACATAATAACTAAGATGAAGTTTGTTTTGAATGAAATATGTTATAAATATTAATATCGTTTGCGTTAATAGATACTCTACATCGTAAGCACCCAAAGTCACTTCCGTAATATGTCTTATAATCTTACATTTATTATGATAATTAGAATTTTTATGAGTTAAGTTAATCGATATGATTCATACCCTTGCCATTGGTAATTACCGCTCCCTGTTAAATTTAGTCATACCTTTTGGCAGCCTAAATGTCATTACGGGTGAAAACGCCAGTGGCAAATCTAATTTATATAAAGCATTGCGTTTATTATCAGAAACGGCACAAGGCGATGTTATTAATTCTTTAGCACGCGAAGGTGGATTAAATTCTACCTTTTGGGCAGGACCAGAAAAGATTTCAGATGCCATGCGCAGAGGTGACGTAGAAGTACAAGGTGGACCTAAACAAAAGCTATCACGTTTACGTTTGGGCTTTTCAGGTGAAGATTTTGGTTATTCCATTTCATTGGGCTATCCCGTACCTGGCTCTGCTGGGCCAACGGCTTTCGCACTCGATCCTGAAATCAAACGTGAATGCATTTGGGCAGGTAATTCCTATCGCCCTGCAAGTGCTTTGGTCGATCGCGAAGGTAACATTATTAAAGTGCGTGATAAACGCCAATGGAATGTAATCGCTCAGCACAGCAGTCACTTCGAGAGTATTTTCACCCAAGCGACTGATCCAGAAAAAGCACCTGAGATACTGTCTTTAAAGGAACAAATCAGGGGTTGGCGTTTTTACGACCACTTTCGATCAGATGCTGAAGCACCTGCACGATTGCCGCAACTCGGTACCCGTACGCCAGTGTTGCATCACGACGGTCGTGACCTTGCTGCTGCCTTACAAACCATCATCGAAATTGGCGATGTGGATGCTTTAAACGATGCTGTAGCAGACGCCTTTCCTGGATCGAGTATTGAAATTACAGTGCAAGAAGATGGTAGGTTCATGGTAAACCTGCGACAACATGGATTATTGCGATCACTCTCTGCTGCCGAGTTCTCTGACGGAACCTTACGTTATCTGCTCTGGGTAGCCGCCCTACTCACCCCAAGGCCACCAACATTGATGGTATTAAACGAACCAGAAACCAGCTTACACCCTGATCTCCTCCCTGCTCTTGGCAGATTAATAATTCGCGCCTCAGCATCAACTCAAGTATGGGTCGTCTCGCATGCTAGTCGTTTAATCGCCACTTTAGAAAACGCAGAAGCATGTAATTCAATTAGACTCGAAAAAGAACTAGGTCAGACACGTATAGTCGGCCAAGGCATGTTAGACGAACCGATGTGGAAATGGCCTGATCACAACAAATAACATTGAATTAGGTTTCATCATATATAAACTTTTGTTTGTAAAATTAGTAAATTTACTGACATAGGAACACCTACACAGATCTTCTCTTTTACGTTTGTAGTTTCGATTGAGTTTAGCTTATAGTTGCTCGCTACTATAATAATAGGCGTCTCGAAAGCGAGGCTTTATATTCAAAATAGAGATAACAAATGCCCCATTGTGTAATAGAACACTCAAAGAATCTAGATAGTGAACTTATATTGCCTTTAGTATATTCAGGGGCTTTAAATTCTAATTTATTTGACCCATCTGGTAGTGATATAAAAGTTAGAGCCATTACATACGACAGCTATTTAACTGGAAAGAACAAGTCTGATTTTATTCATGTAACCTTAAAAATATTGTCTGGTAGAAATAATGAAAAAAAACAGATGCTTTCAAGATCAGTACTTGAACAATTAGAAAAGATTGGCTTAGAAAAATGCTCAATTACCATTGAGGTAGTTGATATTGATCGAGATAGTTATGCAAAAATGGTTACTTAAAAAGAGCAGTTACTTAAGCCAAAAAACTACTTATTCGCGCTCGTTTTTTTCTACTGTTCAAGGTTTATAATTAAATAACTAGAAAGTGCCCAAAAGTACAGGGGTGTGTTTTTAATCTAAAACAAAAAGGAAAATGCTATGTTTATTGTATTTCTTCGATTCTCAGACAATAAATCCAAAGCTGGAGACCTTATGGCTAATCACAATGATTGGATAAAGCAAGGTTTCTCAGACGACGTTTTTTTATTAGTAGGCAGTATTGAAGTAAATTTAGGTGGCTCGATTCTAGCTCACAACACAACGCTTGAAGCACTTCAGCTAAGAGTAAACAATGATCCGTTTGTAGCGGAAAATGTAGTGAAGGCTGAAATAGTAGAAATATCACCAAAAATGGCTGATGATCGTTTGCAGTTTCTTGTGAGCTAGCGGATTTTGAAATCATTGAACTTGTCTCAAAATCTGAAACATAAGCGATACAAAAAGATGGCGTTATACTATCTATTAGCTTTACAGCAAGTATCGTAAAGAAAAGTAAGTATGTTATGGATAGATTAACTATTACCAAAGCGCTTCAAAGCTTAGAAGGTGAAGAAAACGCTTTCAAAGAACTTTTTAGCCATGGCTCTTTGACTGTTGAAATATATAAACCTGAAGGTGTTGACCTTCAACAACCTCATAGCCGCGATGAGCTTTATGTTATAACAGCAGGATCTGGTTATTTTGTGAATGGCAGTTCCAGAGAAAAATTTGAGCAAGGTGAAGTATTGTTTGTACCAGCTGGTGTAGTGCATAGATTCGAGGACTTTACTGATGATTTTTCTACTTGGGTAATTTTTTATGGTCCTGAAGGTGGCGAGAAAAATCCATAATTTGTAACTGTAGAGAAAACTCCTTGTTTCTATTCGTTTTTTTTCTGAGCAAAATCTTAACTGGAGAATTTATGAAAAAAATAATGTTTATAATGTTGGCTTTATCCTTTTCTGGAGCCTATGCCTGTTCATTAGCTCCAACTACAGAAGCTTTTATCATTAACAGTAATCTTCAGAAAATAATACCTAGTGAACCATCATTTAAGGTATCTAATTTATCGAGAGGGAAAAAATCCAAGCATTCATGTTCTGGATTAGCTTATTTAAATTTAAAAAACAGCTCTCCAAGTTCGACAGAACAAGGATATATTTTTGAAATATATGAAGGTTCTTTTAAGAAAATTCTTTTCAAAGATGTGCCTTTAAAAACAAGCAAGTTTTCTCGAGATAAAGATGAGTACATATTCCATTTTTACGAAACTAAGAATGAACCTATTAACTTTACCTTAAAAATTACATCAGTATCTAAATCTGGATTAAAGAGTAAACCTCAGCTGCTTAAAATTATTGATAAAGGAACGCAAAAATCGTGGTGGCCTTCATGGAGTCAAAAAGCTGCAAATTAAGAAAAATCAAATACCATTGCAAGCTTGGCGGGTTTGTTATTTGAAATAAAATATTAACGAATCCGTTTTTTTATACGAAAAGTGATTTCTTCTTTTTTATATTGGGTAATATTGAGTCGATGAGTTTTATCTCTTACTATTCGATGTTGCAGATGTTATAGAATGCTTGAAGATGAAAGTCACCAAAGGCAAATCATGCAGTTAATATATTGGTCATCGACTGTTTTAGTTTCAATTGCGCTACTTCTTAGTTCAATAAGTTATATTTTTCATCAAGCCACTATCGATGGTGTGCGTGATTTAGGTTTTCCAGATTCTTTTAGGATTCAGCTGGCAGTTTTGAAATTAATTGCCGTGGTGATTTTGCTAGTACCCACTGTTCCACATCAAATTAAAGAATGGGCTTATGTAGGTGCGGTGCTGTTTTATATCACGGCTATCGTTGCACATTGGGCACATAAAGATCCGTTTTACTTTAACTTGATTAACTTGTTTTTTATTGGCTTATTGGTAGTGTCGAATATATATCTACACAAACTATAAATAACAGATAAAAAAGACACCCCCCTACTTTTGACGGTTTTTAAAACCCATAGGTAATGCTTAATTCTTGTTCATCACGTAATACAATTAGATCTATGTGCGTGGCATGAGTTAATTGTTCGATGACAAATTCTTTCATGCCAGGGCCTGTAAATTCCTCGCCGTTCAAATAAGTAATGATATCGCCACTTTTAAAGCCTAAACGTTTGAATTGATCCTCGTTACTACCGGGCATTATTTTATACCCTTGAAACTCACCATTACGATACACAGCATAGGGTCTTCTTATCATGAATAAACGAATCGGGTTACGGTGTTTATCTACCTCTAAAAATTCGAGTTGTTGTTCAAATGTTTTTGGTGTGACAATTTCACCTGCCAGTGTGCTCTCGTTTTTCACTATTTGATTTTTTTCAATCAATAGAGTGTAACGCTCGCCAAAATAATCAACTTCGATGTGTTTTTTTGCAATACTGGTGACAAAAAGCCCTTCTGAGATTTGACCATTTACGCGAAAGATTTCTTGTATCGCACCTTGCATTGATACCATTGCATAGCTTTTTTGATTAGGCATATAAACGATGCCATGCAGTTTTAATCTTAAACTCGAAAATGCAGGTGCAGTACTTTGCAAAGCCGTCACAGTAGGGAGAATATCTTCTGATGGTGATTCAGACTCCGAGCGCATAAAAGGGTTTATGGGACTTTTTTTAAGATACTTTGAGTCGTTGGCTATATTGTTTTGAGTATGCGTAGGTTGACTGGATTGTTGAGGCTGGTGAGTATCTAATTTCAACCATAGAAAGAGTAGCAAAATGCTAACAAGCAAAACGCTAAGCTTATTTATATAAAGAACAGCGGGCGGTTTTGATTGAATCATTTGAGCCTCTGTTATGAAATTTAGTATCCATTAACTAACGTATCAATTAAAATTATAGCTCATAAAAGAAAATAGTATTTTAGTACTATATATTTTTAGTATAACTTTCGTGTATTGTGATCAAATTCAAATTGTGAGTGCAACAGAACTTCTATAATAAGAAATGGCACTCTGTTCAAGGCGAGGGAGATTTATTTATTTGTCTTGGAGATGTTAGTGCTGTACCAAACTATAATTTCAGCTGCTCAACTAGCTGATAATTTGCATGATTCAAATTGGTTGATTTTAGATTGTCGTGGACAGCTTTCTAGCTCTAAAGAGAGCTATTCGAGGTTTGTTGAAAGCCATATTCCAAATGCTTATTATTGCAGCTTTTCAGAAAACAACACACCCGATTCGATTGATGAGAGAAGCATTCCGTACGACACTAAAGCTGTCTCACAAATTTCTTTAGCTTCGATTGCAGAATATGGCTTTAATCCATCCTCTCAAATAGTCATCTATGACAATGACAATAATTCATTTACTAATGCTCTATGGTTACAATTACGCTCATTAGGTTTTCAAAATGTGGCTGTGTTACAAGGTGGGTTGGAATCTTGGATAGAAAAAGGGTTTAACCTAACAATCTGCAAAATGTCAGCAAAGAATAATATTTCAAGGAAATTTGATAATACTATCTAATTAATATTGATTTTAGTAGAGGGGGAAAAGACACCCCCCTACTTTTATCCAGTTTTAAAAGCTCGATGTTTGACTAAGCCAAATCATCCATTTCAATACCATTGATGCGACAAGCTTGTTGCACCGCATTGTGCAGTAAACAAGCGATTGTCATTGGACCAACTCCGCCAGGTACAGGGGTAATTGCTCCGGCAACTTCGCTCGCCGTACCGAAATCAACATCGCCCACTAACTTTGTGCTGCCGTCTTCTTTTTCGATACGGTTAATTCCTACATCGATGACTGTTGCTCCGGGTTTAATCCAATCGCCTTTGACCATTTCAGGAATGCCCACAGCAGCAACTACGATGTCCGCTTGACGACATTCATCTTCTAGATTTTGTGTACGAGAATGTGCAATCGTTACGGTACAACTTTCTTTTAGCAATAAAGCTAACATTGGTTTACCAACGATATTGGAACGACCTATCACAATCGCTTTTTTACCTGAAAGATTCCCAAGCTGATCTTTCAATAGCATGGTCGAGCCTAATGGCGTACACGGCACAATACCTTCACCGCCGGTTGATAAAAGACCCACATTGGATAGATGAAAACCATCAACGTCCTTATGTGCTGCGACTGCATTGATTACCGTGAATTCATCGATATGTTTTGGTAATGGTAATTGCACCAAAATACCGTGTACATCAGCATCATTGTTGAGCTTATCAATGAGCGCAAGCAAGTCTTCTTGTGAGGTACTTTCGTCAAGTTTGTGCTCGTAAGAATTCATTCCAGCTTCGGCTGTTTGTTTACCTTTGCTTCGAACATATACTTGGCTAGCAGGATCTTCACCTACCAAGATTACTGCCAAGCCAGGAGTAATGTTGTGCTTGTCTTTTAGAATCGTTACTTTTTTAGCTAAATCTGCTCTTAGGTTTGCAGAAAATGCTTTACCGTCGATTATGGTACTCAATTTTTTATCCTCTAGTGAAAGTGGGTAAACCCCAGTGTGGTTGGATAATAACCCGAAAGTTGTACTAACAGATACCCAGAAAGGACTATTTTTTAAGTAATTCTGTTAATTGATGGATACACATATCGGCATCTTTTTTAAAGATAAAATCACCACTAGGATCAACATAAAGGGTTTGAGTACCTGCAGCTTTTCCTGTTTGTAAATCATGTAAGTGATCGCCAACCATTATTGCGTCTTTGCTACTTGCACCCCATTGATTGAGCAATTGTAAAATACCATCAGGGGCAGGTTTAGGTTTTGCGCAATCACGACTGAGTAAATTCTCTTCGGTAAAATAATCTGCCAAGCCAGCAGCTTTAAGCGTGACGTCAATATTTATTTTATTGTTACGTGTAAGAATACCAATATTAGCGCCATTGCTTAGTAAGGTTTCTAGTAGTTCTTGCGCACCTTCAGCAGCTTTTGAGTCACCAGCAATGTCTAATTCTATTTGATTCAAGCGTACATGTAATGGCGCCGACTCTTCATCGGATAACTTATCTAATGATTCCAAAATCGGCAAACCGACTGGCAAGCCTAACTCATCACGAATAGCATCAAAATCGTGCTGGGCGATGGTTAGGGTACCATCCATATCAAATATCCAATGGTTGTAGGATAAAAGCTCTGTTGGTGATACCTGATTTTTTAGTGAATTAGACATTAATATCTCAAAGCAAGTGAATAGAAAAAAAAGACACCCCCCCACTTTTGACTCGTTTTACTCGCCCTTCGGGTTGGCGTCACTGCGTTCCTTTGTTGTCTCACGTACGTTCGGTTAGCGGTTTTTATAAACCTTACTCTTTAGGACGAGGCGCAGCCGATTAAATTATGCAAAGCTAGGCGATTTTAAGCAGTCGAAGGGAGAATAGTTTCGAATTGCGATATAGTTTCTCGATCAGCATCTGGGATTTTAATGGTTTTATTATTTGCATAATCAAACCATACCAAGGTTGCACGAGACGTGCTGATTGGATTCTCATTACCTTCAACAAATACCGCAGCATCCAAATGCATACTGCTGCCACCTAATCGACTAATACGCGCGCCGATACGCATTGTCGCAGGATGATGCAATTGTTGTAGATAGGCTATTTTCATATCCGCCAAAATAACACCGGTCTTATCAGGATTAATAAAATCGATATCTAAAACCTCACGTAAATACGAAGTTCGCGCCGACTCATAATAACGCGCATAAAGCACGTTATTAATATGACCCAACATATCCGTGTCACCCCAACGCGTGTTTTCTTGCAAAAAATGACTAAAGTCAGAGGGTTCCATCTGACGATAATCGTCTAAAAATTTGCTATCTTGTTGATTGCTTCTAACAGTCATAATTCAAACTTAAAATGAATCCGTTGCTAATGACATCACCGCCGCATGGCCAGTTTGTACTGATGTGGCATAGGCCGTACTTCGTGGAAGAATTTGTTCAGCATAAAAGTTTGCGACTGCAATTTTATTACTGTAAAACTCATCATTTGCACCATCATCAAGATGTTTTTGGGCGGCGACTGCACCTTTAGCCAACAAATAACCACCCATTGTTGTACCCATCATCATTAAGACGTTTACACCCACAGCGCTAGCTAAATTAGGATCACTTTTTGCATTTTTAAGTAACCATGACATGGTTTCGTTAACTGCATTTAAAGACGAACCAAACTGTGTTTTTATACTGCCAAATACTGCATCATCTTGGTTTTGTAATTCTGTATTAAATGCTTTGACCTCTTCGAGTAAATCCATCATACCCGCACCACTATCACGCATTAATTTACGGCCCATTAAATCTAATGCTTGAATGCCTGTAGTGCCCTCATAAATCGGCAAAATCCGTGCGTCACGCATATACTGGGCGATACCTGTCTCTTCAACGAAACCCATGCCACCATGAACTTGAACCGCAAGTGACGAGACTTCCTGAGCAATTTCGGTACACCAGCCTTTAACAATTGGGATCAATAAATCGACACGTGTCTGTTGTTGCTTTCTTACCGCTTCGTCTGGTGAATTATGCGCATGATCATGCGCAGCAGCAGCGGTGTAACCAATGGCTCTTGTAGCTTCAGAAAATGCCCGCATTTGCATTAATATACGACGCACATCAGCATGTTCTATAATTGCAACGCGCCCTTCGTGCCCTGGTGCAAAGCCCTGCTTTCGTTCTTTAGCATAGGCTACTGCAATCTGATACGTAGCTTCGCATATGCCGACACCCTCCATGCCTACTGCCAAACGCGCAAGATTCATCATCGTGAACATACACATCAAACCATTGTGTTCTTCACCGACTAAATATCCAATCGCGCCATCATTATCACCAAAGCTCATGACACAAGTCGGACTCGCATGAATACCCATTTTGTGTTCTAAGGATACTGGTTTAACGTCGTTTCGTTCACCGATACTACCATCATCATTCACTAGGTATTTTGGTACTAAAAATAATGAAATCCCTTTCACACCTTCGGGCGCATCAGGTAGGCGAGCAAGCACCAAATGAATGACATTTTCAGTCATTTCATGATCACCCCACGTGATATAAATTTTCTGACCTTTGATGCGATATTGATCACCATCACGCGTGGCTTTGGTGCGAACGGCTGCTAAGTCTGAACCTGCCTGCGGCTCTGTGAGATTCATTGTGCCTGTCCATTTACCTGCAATCATATTGGGTAAATATTTCTTTTGTAATGCTTCTGAGGCGTGGGCATGAATTGCTTCCACGGCACCATTAGTAAGTAATGGACACAACGTGAATGCCATATTTGATGCATGCCACATTTCTGACACGGAGGTTTGCATTAAATGGGGTAATCCTTGGCCGCCGAATTCAGGGGTTTGATCGACACTCATCCAACCACTTTCGCTGAATAACTTAAAGGCCTCTGTAAAACCCTCTGGTACAACCACTTTGCCATCTTTAAGATGTGAACCTTGCTGATCACCAATTTTGTTTAATGGCGCAAGAACATCAGAAGCTACCTTGCCAGCTTCACTTAAAATGGCTTCTACTAAATCAGGCGACATATCCTCAAAATTTGGATAACTGGATAACGCATCAATATCGATTAATTCATTAATAACAAACTGCATATCTTTGATTGGGGCGGTGTACATGTAAATCTCCTGATTTCGCTTACATTATTAGTTGATAGCATTATGCATCAAAAAAGAGCAATCGTTCTATTTAAACTAGGAGATTATTTAAAAATCTCATACTTTAAATGGCTTATGAATATAACAAAAAATGAGAATCCTTGGTGTGGGAATGGGTTTTAACTTATGAAAAGACACCCCTCTACTTTTGGGCGGTTTCAATCATTATTTGATTCTAATTTATGATTAATCATATCCAAGGCATCATTCCACTTTTCAAAACCTCCAGATTCAACTAAATGATCGATGCCAAGTTTTGTGAAGCTTCCTTCTTTGGCGATCTCATCTGTCAATTCAGTCAAACTGTGTTGTGGTCTACCCAATGCATAGTGTGCAGCACCAAGGGCATTGTTTAAAACAATCTGACGCGCATTTTCAGGGTCAATATCATGCTTAATTAACCAATTCATTTGTTCATCAAAAAAGCGATACATCCAACCGTTTAAACAAGCAATACTCCCAGCTTCATCAAAATGGGATTCCTTTTCTAAAACGATAGTTTTACCAATCTTATCGGTTAGTGTTACCACTTCAGGGACATCAGGATAAACCGGTACAAAGCCTTTTGAATTTTCTGCACCAACTCCGGGTAAAATTAAAACGAGTGTTTCTGGAAAGTCTGCCTTTTCACGCAATTGCGATAAACTTACTCCAGCGGCAGCTGATATCACAATCTTATCTTTTGGAAACTGCACCGATGAAAGTAAATCATTGAGTTGAAATGGTCTCACAGCAAGCAAGATAAGATCAGAATTATCAATCACTGCTTGATTATCGTTAGCGATTTCACAGTCAAATTCTGTTGCGACTTTTTGCGCTTGTTCAGCATTTCTAGGGCTTAAAATAACTCGCCGATTATCCCCTGAACGTCGTAAACCAGTAATGGTATATGTCGCTAAATGCCCGATACCCAATATGCCTAAGGTAGGTAATGTCTCACTACTCATTGTTATTTCTCTTTAATTTAATGACATAACAAGCATAGTAAAACGAAAACAAAATTAACAAAATATCTTCAATATATGCACTGATTTCAATTTCGGGATAATAATAAAGATAGTACAGTTGAATACTTATACTGAGCTTGTCAAAGCACACCCCCCTACTTTTGGGTTGTTTTGACCATAAGTGCTAATCAAACAATAATTGGTGAAACACTCAACGCGTTTAATTTTCTTCAAGAATAAAAACACCCTCTATATGGTTTGTTGGATCTGCACTTTCCGATAAGCCAAAGGCACCTAAAATTGCTTCAGCATTCTCTCCGATAAAATCACCCGCAATAAAACCTTCCGCATCTCGTGGAATACTTGGCGTGTTTGGATCAGAATCAATCACACTCGCTCCGTTTAATTCAAGATCAAGGTCACCGGCTTGTATTTGACCATCAAACACTGCCACCCAAGTTTCATTTGGTGTATTCGCCGATAAAGCACCATTGGTAACATTGCCAGTATCAAAATTCACATCCATTTGAACAGCAAGGTTACTCACAGCACCTTGGGTGCCACTCAACAAGCTGTCATTAATCGTTTCATAACGAGAAAACGAACCGGTACGCGCTGCAACAATATCTGGATTTGTCGCTTCATAGGTAGCCCATATCAAACCTGATGCAGTTGAATTCGTGACATTTCTTCCAGCTAAACTGCTATCAAATTGTCCCCAATATCCCCAACTCACAGGGTAGCCTCCGACAGATTGTTGGTAATCTGAAACAGAATTATTCAGCACATCCAAATTGTTTATTCCCACTAGAAATGTTGGTGTAGGTGTTTGCAATTGCGATGCTCTAGCATCAAATTCTTGAGAAGGGTTTGATTGATCAACCACAAGAGCATTGAAGTTTGGCGGCGGAACTACTGGTGTTACTGGGTTA
>CALJIH010000003.1 GCA_937974135.1 uncultured Cocleimonas sp.
ATTGGTTTAGCTTCTTTAGCTGTTTGATCATCCCAAACTTCAACTGCCATACCCAGACCTTTTGTTTGAAGTTCACCACGACGGACAGGCAAGGTTGCTGCACCTAAAGCAAAACACGAAATGATATCCGTACCTCCCGAAATAGAAGATAAACGCACATTATCCTTAATGTTTTGATACACATAATCAAAGCTCTCAGGAACTAATACTGAACCGGTAGAGAGGATGCTTTTCAAGAATTCTAAGGAATGCGTTTGGCAAAAATCGATATTTTCTTTTCGCAGTACATCAATGTACTTTGCTGAAGTACCAAATATACTGATTTGCTCTTGCTCAGCATAATCCAATAAAATATTAGAATTTGGATAGAAGGGTGAGCCATCGTATAGCATCAGTGTTGCACCTGTGGCTAAACAGCTTACTAACCAATTCCACATCATCCAGCCACAGGTGGTGAAATAGAATACTCTATCCTCTGGTTTTACATCTGCATGCAGAATGTGTTCTTTAAGGTGCTGTAATAATGTTCCTCCAATGCCATGAACAATGCATTTGGGAACTCCTGTAGTGCCTGATGAATACATAATATACAAGGGCGCATTGAATGGCATACGAGTATATTGAATTTCAGTTTGATTATAATCTGCAAGGATTTGTGGGAAATATTTTGATCCTGCTAAAGTAGAGTCATTAGCATACGGAACTATTACAACATTTTTAATTGAGTCTAAATTTTCAGTTATTGTTTTAATTTTCTCCAAACAATCATGAGTTTTACCATTGTAAAAATAGGCATTAGCGGTAATCAATAGCTTAGGCTTTACTTGGCCAAATCGGTCTAATACTCCTTGTACTCCAAAATCAGGCGAACAGGATGTCCATACCGCACCGATACTGCTAGTGGCAAGCATAGCGATTACAGCCTCGGGTGTATTCGGCATAAAACCTGCAACTACATCTCCAGCCTGAATATTGTTGTCTCGAAGGTAGTGACTCAAGCTTGCGACTTGTTTTTTTACATCTAAAAAGCTTAGTTTTCGCTGTTGCTGATCCTCACCCCAAAAGACAATAGCTTCCATTTCGGGGTTTCTATTTTTATCATTCAATAAATTTTCTGTAAAATTCAATTTTGAGTCAGAAAACCAAAGCGCACCAGGCATTTGGTTTTTATTTTCTAGTACTTGATTGCCAATCTCTCCAATAACATCAGTGAAAGACCATAGCTCTTGCCAGAAGGATTCAGAATTATTAATTGACCACTTGTGAAGCGCTTGAAATGAATCTAGTTTGCAGTTGTATTTATCATTTATCCTTGTGATAAATTGAGTACTATTTGCTTGTTCTATTTGCTCTTTAGTAGGATTCCAAAGAATATCATTTGGTGCAGGCGGGGTAGTATCAGACATTGTTTTCGTTACAACCTTATTTATTTAATTTCATTATACATTGAGATAGATATAAAAAATCATTAGCAATATCCTACTGGTGCTTCCAATACAAAGAACATAGAGTGCCTTAGCTAACGTTCGAAGTTACTCAAGAAGTAGTGTTTACAAGAAAGACTGTTAATGACCATGTGAAAATACTCTTAAATGCAAATAATTTTGAAAAATTAATTAGGAATTGAATAAGTACCAGTAGCATGAGCAACTAGTTTGTTTTCCACAGTAGTCATTACTCTAACTTCCATAATAGCTAAACGCTTACCAATTTTAATAATTTTACCTTCAGCAATTAAGTCACTTTCAGTGGGTTTTCTTAAAAAGTTTACATTAAAGTTTGTAGTAACAGCCAGTTTCACCTTTCCTATTAAGCTTAGAACAACAGCATACATACAAGCGTCAGCCAGCATCATCATATGTGGTCCTGAAATACTTCCTCCTGGGCGAATTGAGCGTTTATCATAGGGTAATCTCATTACCGCTTCACCCTCAGAAATTTTTTCAAGAGTCATCTTAGTATCGACAGCCCAAGGCATTTCCTCAGTAAGAATCTTGTTAAAATCATCAATTGAAATTTGAGACATAAAACATAACTCCATTGAAAATTACATTTAAAGACTGAAAAATTAAACACAGACCTTTATCTATGGTATATAATAAACTTACTTTACGTTTACGTAAACGTAATTTTATTAATTAAATGATCATTAATGCTTTTTAAGCAAAGATTGAATGATTTTAAACACATTTAGTTAGATAAGATCGTATGAATACTGAATTAGATGCAATTAGAAAACGCGTAAATGATAGTTTCCACAAACAAACTATCATGTCCACCATTGGTGCTTCAATTGAAAGTATTGATGTTGGAGAAGTTGTAATAAAACTGCCATTTGGTGAAGGTATCAGCCAACAAGACGGGTTTGTTCATGCAGGAGTGATTACTACTATTGTCGATAGTGCCTGTGGTTATGCTGCAATGACACTAATGCCGGCTGAAGCGAGAGTGTTAACTATAGAGTTTAAAAGTAACTTTGCATCGCCAGCTATAGGTGATGAGTTTATTGCCAAAGGGACAGTGAAAAAGGCAGGAAATACAATAATGATTACTACGGGTGAAGTGTATGCTCATACTGCTAATACCTCAGATTTTAATCAAAAGAATGAAGGCAAGCTTGTGTCACTTATGCAGGCATCTATGATGGTACTTCATCCAAGATAAATCACTTAATACCTAATACCCAAACTTAATACCAAATACCTAAATTGAAATTATGGAGATTTAATGAATTTAAATACTTTTGCCAACTTGAAAACTATGAATATTGAGGTTCGAGATGAGGTTGGTTTAATTTGCTTGAATAGTCCTTCAAATAATAATGCTTTATCTGAGTTAATGTTTAGTGAACTCACAAAGGTGTTAGATCACTTCGAATCACATGATGTTATTAGGGCAATTGTAATTACAGGAACTGAAAAAGTTTTCGCCGCAGGTGCAGACATTAGCGAAATACAAAATAAAAACTATATAGACGTTTATCAGGAACAATTTATAACTGCTGGATGGGAGCGCATAACTACTTGTCGCAAGCCTGTGATTGCTGCTGTTGCAGGTTACGCAGTAGGAGGAGGGTGTGAAGTTGCCATGATGTGTGATTTTATCGTGGCTGCAGATAATGCCAATTTTGGACAGCCTGAAATTAAAATTGGAACCATCCCAGGCGCAGGGGCTACACAACGCCTAACTCGACTGATTGGTAAGTCAAAAGCTATGGATATGATTCTTACAGGTCGGATGATGGACGCTGAGGAAGCAGAACGATTAGGGTTGGTCAGTCGTATTTTCCCTGTCTCTGAGCTTGTAGATGAGGCAGTCAAAATCGCTGCTAAGATTGCTTCATTATCTCAGCCTGTGGTGATGATGGCTAAAACAGCAGTTAATATTTCCCAAGAAACAACATTATCTCAAGGGGTTCAAATGGAACGAAGTTTGTTTTATTCGACTTATTCTCTTGAAGATCAAAAAGAAGGGATGGCTGCATTTATTGAAAAACGAAAGCCAGAGTTTAAGGATAAATAATTGGAAATATTTATATTTTAAGTTAACCATTATTTTCTCTATTACTCAGTAATAAAGTGCTCTGTTGTAATAAGTGAAAATTACGAAATTAAAGGAATGTTTAATGAAAGTTTTAGTTGCCGTTAAGCGTGTTGTGGATTACAACGTACGCATTCGGGTTAAATCTGATGGTAGTGGTGTCGATACGGATAATGTCGTGATGTCGATGAACCCTTTTGACGAAAATGGTCTTG
>CALJIH010000004.1 GCA_937974135.1 uncultured Cocleimonas sp.
CAAGAAGGTCGTATGCTAGAAACCAGCTATATGGAAGAGACTTATCCGATGAAAGTTGCCGCAGTCGGTTATGGTGCGCTTTATGATCCTGAGAATGCAAAACCACGTTCATAGTTTTATCATTTATCTAGAGCCTAAAAAGCCGTTTCTATAGAAACGGCTTTTTTATTGATTTAAAACTGTCAAAAAGTGGGGGAGGTGTCTTTTATGACTCATTAAATCAATACAAATGCAATCGAATATGCAATCAAACCCACCGCAACTGTTTTAAACGTATGTTTGGTAAACCATGCAGTAATAAAGGCGGCAACCAATCCATAAAGATACGCATTATCAAAAGCCAAATGAAATTCACCATCATGAATCAAACTGGCTTGAGAAATTATTCCAGTCAGTACCGCAATAGGAACAAACTCCAGCGCTTGACGAAGTAATGGATGGATGCGAAACCTATCTGCCAAGGCTATGGGTATATAACGTGGAAGAAAAGTCACCACCATCATGCCGATAATCAATAACCATTCATTCATGATCACCAGCCTCATTTTTATTTTTTGATAACAGAACACCAACCGCTATTGCAACTAATGATGAAATTAACAAGCCACTTTGATGTGGCCATGAATGTGTGACTAATGCCGCAAAGAAAGCGGTAATCGCACATGCCCATTGCGCTTTGTTCTTTAATATCGGCACAACAATACCAACAAAAGCAACCACCATGGCAATATCCAAACCCCATTTTGTCAAGTCGGGAATTTCCTGCCCCAAGATAATGCCTAGAATCGTACAACACTGCCAAGTGGCGTACATGCCAAACCCCGCACCTAAATAGTAAATATGAAAATTGGGGAATTTAGGTTCATGCACCAAACGGCTGGATAATGTTGCATAAGCTTCGTCAGTCAATAAAAAGCCCATTAAAGCTCTTAGCTTTTGCGGAATTTTAGACACAATCGGCATCAAACTAACGGCATAAAGCATGTGGCGTAAATTCACCACAAACACCGTTAGTATAATAATAGGAACTGCAGCGCCTGCACCGATTAGTGTGGCCGCAACAAACTGCGATGAACCTGCAAACACAAATAAAGACATGCCCAAGGTAGCAAAAACGGAAAGCCCATTTGCCTGTGCTAAAGCGCCATAAACAACTCCAAAAGGCGCAGCTGCAACCAGCAGTGGAATAATGTCTCGAGCGCCTTGAAAGAATAGATTGAGTTTCTGATTCATTCCGCGATTTTGTTTGAATGAATCGATAGTTTCAAGCAATAGCTTGGGTTATTTATTTAAAAGACATCCCCCTACTTTTAGGCACTTTTGCCACTAACGATGCCTTTGAAAAAACGTAAACACTTCCTCCGCCATTTCGACATCATGGTTTTGATTACCCACGATTAATTTATATAACTTGTGGTAGCGTTCTTGAATGCTGGGCTCAGTATGACCACCACCGATTACCTTATACAACAGGACTTCTGAGTTATTTCGGCCACCAGTGTAACTTTCTACACGGATTATACTTCGATCTCTTTTATTCTTATTTGCCAACATTCTAACTTTGGGCCTTGGATTTACACCATTGTTTTTAACCCAGTATTGAATCGTATCAGCTGTGGATGCAACAGAACCACGACCTTGGTTTTGATCTCTTTTTCGGCCAATTTTTCCACCGTTATATGGCACAAGTGGATCTCTTGTTCCATTAATAACCATTATTGGCATATTTGCCAAAGCTTCACGACATTCGCTAATTTCAGGCATTGCAGCTACTACAGAGGTAACTGCTTTGAAAATATTTGCGCTTTCAATCGCCAAGCGAAACATCATCATGCCACCATTTGATGTACCATGTGCATAAATACGTTTTTTATTAATGGGATACTTCGCTGATATCGTTCGAATCAAACTCTTTAAAAATAAAACATCATTAGTACTTGGGTTGGTCAAAGTATTGGCACGACAATCATTCCATCCTCGTTTGTTGTCAGAGCCAAATTCACCGCCTGGAATCAATAAGACCCACCCTTCTCTATCCGCTATATCCATCCATACTTTATACGGGGCTTTTTTATTATTCTCACCAGTCATAACGTCTGCATCTCCAAAATGACCATGAAGTAATAAAACCATTGGCATTAGTCGATTAGATTTATTGTTGGGTAAATACACGTCGTAAGTTCGATCATAGCCATCACTATGAAACACTTGGTTTTTGATTAACTCAGCAAAAGCTTGATTGCTGAAACTCAACATTAAAATAAATAACGACAAAAAGCTTATCTTGATCATCTTTAACTCCCTCGATTTATTACTCTTCCAACAGCAGCACTACTCAGGTAATGCTGCTGACCTGATTGGATTTATCTTTTACGATCGTTATGCTTCTTACGATATATATTTTTAGAGGCTTTGTTTTGTCGCTTATGTATCTTTAAACGCTCACGCTTGGTGAAATTTCCATCGGATTTAAATTGTTTTTTCTTACGCTGAATATTCACCTGCTGCTTAGTTAAACGTGCAGTTTCGCGGAATGTCAACTCACCTGATTTAACACCTTGCAGGATACGTTGTTTTTGGTTTTTTTGTTTATAGTTAATATTTGGACTTTTGGTATCAGCGTAAGCGCCTTGGCTAAAAGCCACCCCTAAGATAAATGCTGTTGCGGTTAATAGCTTCTTACTCGTGATAAAAGTTTTCATAATGTTATCCTCTATATTGTTGATTAAAATGTATGTACGTAACGTATTTTTCACAGCCTGTACCCTATACAACGGACAAGTTTCAAATCGGTTGACAAATAATTTTAAAATATTTTATTAAAATTTCTGTCAACCGAATCAAAAGTCAGACGTTATATGGAATAAACAAGGAAAATTTGAAGACATTGACTGACATAGAAAAATTCTTAATCAAGAATGAAAAGCGCGCATTTGTGATGGCGAGAATTGCGACTAAAGATGAGGATGTCGCCTTAGATCTTGTGCAAGATACAATGTTGAAGCTAGTCAGCAAATATTCAAAAAAGCCCAGTGCTGAATGGCCACCCTTGTTTTACCGAATATTGCAAAGCAGAATTACGGATTGGTATCGACGTCAAGGTACACAAAGTCGATGGCGCAATTGGTTAGGACAAAGCAATAATGAAGAAGATGAATTTAATGATTCAGTTTTGGAAAATCAGAGCAATGTAAATGATCTTCTGCCAGATGAATCACTCCAAGGATTTGAACTAAATACGATTTTAGAATCTGCCATAAGCGAATTACCAGTTCGACAGAAACAAGCATTTATGTTGCGTGCTTGGCAAGAATTTAGCACTAAAGAAACCAGTGCTATGATGAAATGCTCCGAAGGTAGCGTAAAAACGCATTACTCACGAGCCATAGCAACTTTAAAAGAAAATTTAAAAGATACTCCTTATAAACGAGAATTTTCACAATGAAGGATAAAAAGTTAACTAGCGCCGCCAAAGCTGCCTTAAATGAGCAGACCGAAAACTTAAGCAGCGATACACAACAGCGTCTACGTCTAGCTCGCGAACAAGCCTTGCAACGAGCAGATAAAGGCTTGTGGGCTCATTCACCCTCTTGGAAATGGCTTAGTGGAGCTGGTGCAGGTATCGCTTTGGCAAGTGTCATAGCTTTTATGATTGTGCCAAATTTACAGTCAAATTCACTCTCTCCTTTAGATGATCTTGAACTATTGACTGCTGAAGTTGATTTGGATCTTGTGGATGATCTTGAATTTTATCAATGGCTTGATGAAAGTCTCACTGAAGGTAGTGATGAAAGTTAAACAGGCAAATATGTTTAAGCTAATGCTTATCAGTCTCGTTTTGCAAACGATACTTATCAATTTAGCTATGGCGAATGATGATGAAGTCGATGCTGACTTCTTAGAATTTCTCGCAGATATGGAAGAAGCCACAGGATCGGTTTTTGATGCTTGGTTAAATGCTGACGACGAAGATCATTTTTCAGTAAATACAGACGAAGAAATAGAATCTACAGAGTTACAAAAATGATGATTAATATGACTAAAAAAATACTCAATTCACTTTTAAGTTGTTGCTTATTGCTAGCGATTAGCCAACCGGTACAAGCGCTAGACTGGCAATCTTTAAGTACTCAACAACAAACCATGCTGAAATCATTCAAAGACAAATGGAACAGCATGCCAGAAACACGTCAACTAAGATTAAGCAGAGCGGCAGATCGATGGAAATCACTCTCGCCTGCACAAAAAAAGAGGCTTAAAAACCGTTTTAAGCGCTGGAAAAAGTTAGATAAGAATCAACGCAAACTGACGCGAAAACGCTATCAACGTTTTCGTAATCTAACCCCAAAAAAACAAAATCGTATTAAAAAACAAAGACAATGGTTTAGGAAACTACCACCTAAAAAACGCCGCGCTTTGCGTCAAAAGTATAAAAACATGAACTCAGGACAACGCCAAGAATTTCGCAAAGAATTGCGTCAAATGACACCAGATGAGAGACGACAGTATATGCAATCCCTATCTAATTAATGTGAAATGGGGATAAAAGACACCCCCCTACTTTTTGAATGATGTTACGTTTTTGTATTTTAAAAACGTAAATAGAGCCGAGCTTGCGAGACAAAAGCTTTAGCTGACCCTTTAGGGTGAGGCGTAGCCGAATAATTTATGCAAAGCTGGCAGTTTTGACCATTAAATCAATTAACTTGATCTAATATCCAGTCATTAAACAAGCTCAATGTCTTACTGTGTAGGTTTTGCTCTTTATAAAGCAGATAAAATCCCAAACCATCTAGTTGTACTTCACCAAATAACTCGACTAACTCACCGCGCTTACATTCATCTTCTAACATAGGATTTCCGAGTATAATACCGTGACCGTCAATTGCTGATTGTATGCGCACATTAGGGTCTATGATTACTGGGCCTTTGCTTGGATCAATATCAATCATGCCCGCTTTTTCCAACCATGCATGCCAATAATCATTTCCAACCTGATCTTTTAAAAAGATTTGGTTTTTAAGATCAGAACGTTCTTTAATCAGTGACTCGCCTTTTAATAATTTTGGCGAGCAATAGGCTTTCATTGGCATACTGAGTAATAGCTCTGCATGGCAATTCGGAAATTCACCATTACCCCAACGAATTGCCATATCCACCTCATCCACCATAAAATCTGGATCATTCACAGAATGCTGGAGGCGTAGAGTGATTTCAGGGTGTTGATTAAGAAATACACCTAGGCGTCGCGATAACCATCGAGTGGCAAAAAAAGTACTCACTGATATGGTGAGTA
The DNA here is from genome assembly GCA_937974135.1 of uncultured Cocleimonas sp. Classification (GTDB taxonomy): domain Bacteria; phylum Pseudomonadota; class Gammaproteobacteria; order Thiotrichales; family Thiotrichaceae; genus Cocleimonas. The sequence continues at coordinate 5,297 of CALJIH010000004.1, forward strand.
CTTGTTGATTTTTATTTTTACTAGGCGCAATTAGTTGAATGTCGTCATTAAGCTTTTGTAGCAATTGTTGTGTGGTTTCAAAAAGCCTAAGACCTTCTGTAGTCAATTCAATCTGACGGACTTTTCGCGTAAATAATTTAATCCCAAGATGCGATTCTAATCGTTTAATTTGATAGCTAATCGCTCCTTGAGTTAGCGATAATTCATTGGCAGCATCTGTAAAGCTGAGATGCCGCGATGCTGCTTCAAATGCGAGCAGTGATTTTAACGGTGGTAGGTTTTGAAACATAGACAACATCATGCATAAAATAATTTAATTTATAGTGCAAATTATTTCAGTTGTCTACCCTGCTTGGATATTCATATACTCGGACTATGCTAAACATTTGATTCACCGACAGATAGTTCATAGGTAAGTGATGAGTAATAATCAAAGTAATACTTCACACGCTAGTTCTGGGATAGAGAATGCGCAAAAATTATGGAATTACATTCCTGATTTGCCCATTCAAGTTTCGCATTATTTTCGAAGACCTTTTAATTTAATCAATATTTTAAAGTGGATGGTTGCGAGTTGGTTTCCAGTTTCAGATCGGTTGGTTGTTTTAGTACTTGCACTTATTTCATGGGCTTTTTTCCATCCTTCTATTGAAACTAGCAAAGAATTTTCCATTGCTTGGGTTGCTCAAATTTATTTTCGAAATCTGTTTTTGATGTTTCTAGTCGCGGGTGGTCTATATCTTTATTTTTATGTCTGGCGCAAGCAAGGCGATGAATTACGCTTTGACGAAAAGCCACCCGCTAAAAGTCATAGTCCGTTTAGTTTTGGGTCTCAGCTTTGGGATAATATGTTTTGGACTATTGCCAGCGGTGTAACCATTTGGACTGCTTACGAAGTACTAATGATGTGGTCGATGGCAAATGGTTTCACACCGATGCTAGATTTAACACAAGATTGGCCTTGGATATTATTACTTATCTTTTTGGTGCCAATTTGGGAAACCTTTTACTTCTTTTCTATCCATAAATTGATTCACTGGCCACCTCTGTACAAAACAGTTCACCATTTGCACCATCGCAATACCAATGTCATTCCTTGGTCTGGTTTTTCCATGCATCCTGTTGAGCATTTACTCTTTATGGGTTCGATCTTGATTCACTTTATTGTGCCTGTTCATCCTTTATTGTTGATTTTCCATTTACAATATTACGCGTTAACGGCTGCATCTACTCACACAGGTTATCGAGGGATAAGGTTTGGCAAAAACTTTGTATTTCCAATAGGGACCTTTCATCATCAATTACACCATCGTTTTTATGAATGTAATTATGGTGGCTTGGAAATCCCTATGGATCAATGGACAGGACATTTCCATGATGGAACTGATGAATCACACAGACAGTTTTCACAGAGACAACGCTTGAAAGCTAAGGCACTAAGGGAAAAGGAGAAGGCGCGTGCCAAAACTGACGGTTAAAGAATTATTAGATTTAAAAGGTGTTCGTCAAATTGCCTTTGTCCAAGTTGCGAGAGCCGAAGAAGCCATTGCAGCCTCTGAGGCAGGTATGGATATGATTGGCACTGCGTTTAAATCGACAACACATGATTTTCCTACACTAGTTCCAAACACACATTTTCAGTTTGGTCTTAAATGGGGTAAACATGCTAGCGCTAAAGAAGCGCTACGCGAGGCTATGCAAGCGATGGAAGCTGGTGCCCAATCTGTGTATTGTGGCATGAGTCCCCAGGTTGTTGAGGTCTTAGCGCGTGAAGGTGTACCCGTAATCGCACACGTTGGATTAGTACCGCCTAAGGCAACCTGGGTTGGAGGTATGCGCGCTGTTGGTCGCAATGCAGAACAAGCTGAACAGGTATATCGTGAGAGTAAAGCTTTTGAATCTGCTGGTGCATTCGCGCTAGAATTGGAGGTCGTTCCTTCCACTGTGGCCGCTGAAATCACGAGAAATATATCGTTGATGACAATTTCTTTAGGTTCTGGTCAAGAATGCGATGCGACGTATTTATTTTCTGCAGATTTGCTTGGAGAAAATACAGGACATATTCCACGTCATGCTAAGGTATACAGAAACTTTGCTGACGAGCGAGAACGTCTGCAACGAGAACGAATATCTGCGTATCAAGAATTTATTGGGGATGTGAAGAAAGGAGATTATCCCGCTAAAGAACATAGCGTATCGATGGATGCAGCAGAATTTAAACGCTTTAAAGATGCAATAGACAAATAGATTAAGATCAGTTGATCTGCGAAGTAGATGTAAACGTAGAAAGTTATATAAGCAATCGTATAATCATTCAAAAGTATGGGGGTGTACTCCATTTATGATAATTATATAAATGACTGAAGTTTTTTATCTCTCTCGAATCATCGTTAACATTGTGAGTGTTTTATGAATTTTAAAAAAGGTCTGTTTTTAACTATATTGGTATTAACAATGTTTTTTACAGCAAATGTGAATGCATTTTCTGATAAAGAACTTAAAACATTCGACTTAGATAAACTGTTCAGTTTGTTAAAAGATGAAACCAATGAAAACCAAGCAAGAAAACTTGAAAATCAAATATGGTTATCATGGTTAAGCGCCGAAAACGATGAAATAGATGGTTTGATCAATGATGCGTTTCACTTTCGCCGTGAATTTAATTTACCCTTAGCTATTAAAATCCTAAATGAAGTCATCGAAAAGGTTCCAAATTATTCTGAAGCGTGGAATCAACGTGCCATAGCTTACTTCTATCAAGGCAAATTAGATTTAGCCATGAAAGACATTGAGAAAACATTAGAGCTTGAACCCCGTCATTTTGGCGCGATGGCAGGACGAGCAGTTATACACTTGAAGTTAACACAACGTGAATTAGCAAAGTCTAGTATCGCTGAAGCACTAACTATCCATCCCTTTTTACCCGAAAGAACACTTTTTCCTGAGCTTTACGATAAATCTAAGATTTAATCTAAATTAAAAATAAAAATAAAAGAGAAGACAGTTCTGTTTAGCTCGTCAAACTATTTCTCCTGAGCATATCGAAGTACACCCCCCTACTTTTGGGCAGTTTTAGAGTAGACCACGCTCAGCAAAAGAAACGACATTATCACCAATGACAAAATGGTCTAACACTCTAACGTCAATCACAGCTAAAGCATCTTTTATTTTCTGAGTAATGTCATTATCCGCTTGGCTTGGTTCTGCAACACCAGAAGGATGATTATGAGCAAGTACTATGGCGGCAGCATTATGATGTAAAACTTGTCTGACTATTTCACGTGGATGCACACTTGCCGCATCAATCGTACCGCGAAACAATTCTTCGTATTCAATGACTCGATGTTTGTTATCTAAAAATATACAAGCAAATACTTCGAATGGGTATTGCTGTAAACGCGATTTTAAGTAACGTTTTACATCATTAACGTTATTCATCGCTTCGCCGCGCTTGATATTTTCCTCAAGATAACGACGACTCATTTCAACTACTGCTTGCATTTGTACAAACTTAGCTTGGCCTAAGCCTTTACTTTGGCAGAAGCTTTTTTCATCTGCACTAAGTAAAGGTACTAAGCCGCCATTTTCAGCCAATAAATCACGCGCTAAATCAACCGCACTTTTACCTTTGATACCAGTGCGTAAAAAAATTGCCAAAAGCTCGGCATCAGTCAACGCTTCTGGACCTTTATCGAGTAGTTTTTCACGAGGTCTGTCTTCAACAGCCCAATCAGTAATTGCCATGAATTTTCTGTTACTTAGGGGTATAATGTAAACAATTATGTCAGCTTTAAAAAACAAACGAATACTTATCGGGATAAGCGGTGGTATCGCGGCTTATAAAACAGCGGAACTTACACGTGCTTTAATTAAAAAAGGCGCTGAAGTTCGCGTGTGCATGACCAAAGCGGCCACTGAATTTATCACTCCTTTAACCTTACAAGCGCTTACTGGCAATCCGGTTCACAGTGATTTATTGGATACTGAAGCTGAAGCAGCCATGGGCCATATTGAATTAGCACGCTGGGCCGACTTGATTATGATTGCTCCTGCTAGTGCTGATTTAATTGCGCGTCTGGCCCATGGACATGCAAACGATTTATTGAGCACGATCTGTTTGGCTACAGATACTCCCATTCACATTGCACCTGCGATGAATCGATTAATGTGGTCAAACAAGGCAACTCAAGATAATTGCAAGACGCTCGCGCAAAGAGGTTTTACCTTACATGGACCGGCAGAGGGTGAACAAGCCTGTGGAGAAACCGGTGCTGGCCGAATGTTAGAACCGCTAGAATTAGCTGAGAACGTTGTAGCTAAATTTTCACAAGAAAAAACCAGCCAAGTTCTAACCGGTAAAACTGTTCTAATTACAGCTGGGCCTACTCGTGAAGCCATCGACCCTGTGCGTTATATCACTAATCGCAGTTCGGGAAAAATGGGATATGCCATCGCTAGTGCAGCACAAAGATTAGGTGCAGAGGTTCAGCTAGTATCAGGACCAGTAGCTTTAGAAGCACCTAATGGTGTTACGCGAACTCTAGTCGAATCTGCTTTACAAATGCATGATAAAACATTGAATTTGGCTAAAAATGCAGATATTTTTATTGCTACTGCTGCGGTTGCTGATTATTCACCAGCACAGTTTGCACAGCAAAAAATCAAAAAGAAAAAAGATAAAACGAAAGAATCACTCACCTTAGAATTACAAACCAACAAAGATATTCTATCTGATGTTTCGCATACATTTCCTAACTTATTTACCGTCGGTTTTGCCGCTGAGACTGAAAACTTGATAGAGAATGCTCAATCGAAGTTAAAGCGTAAAAAATTAGACATGATCGTCGCTAATCAGGTTGGAGAAAACAAAGCCTTTGATAAAGATACCAATCAAATAGAAATCATTTGGGCAGATGGACAGCAATCACTTCCAGAGCAAACTAAGACAGAAATTGCAAAAGAATTAATGGAAGTCATAACTGAACGATTTAGTGCCAAATAAACACCAATAAACGAATATTAATTTTTTAATACGCAATAAAAGAACTCATTCATATGCATGCCACAGATCTCGAAAAAAGCACTCAACCTATTGTCGATTATCAGATTTTAGATAAACGAATTGGTGATTCTATTCCTTTACCAGAATATGCCACAACAGGTTCAGCAGGCATGGACTTACGCGCCTGTATTGATGGATCTTTAACAGTAAGTCCAGGAGAAACTCACCTTATTCCAACTGGTATTGCAATCCATCTTGAAGATCCAAATCTTGCCGCAACGATACTGCCACGCTCAGGCATGGGACATAAACATGGTATTGTACTTGGAAATTTAGTCGGTTTAATTGATTCCGATTATCAAGGTCAATTATTTATATCTTGCTGGAATCGAGGAGATACACCTTACACAATTGAAGCAGGTGATCGCATTGCACAATTAATGATTATTCCTGTTGTACAAGTCCATTTAAATAAAGTCGATAGCTTTGATAAAAGCGATCGTGGAGATGGCGGCTTCGGTCATTCTGGTAAAAAATAACTACTCTGGTAATTTATGACTAACTATAATCCAGAATCATCGTTGAAAAAAAATATCATTAACAAAGATATTTTTAAAGCCTATGATATTCGTGGAAAAGTAGGATCAGACTGGTGTTTAAACAAAAATTACAATGATGCATTCTTGATTGGGCAGGCCCTCGGCAATCAATTAGTTAATGAAAACTCTAATAAAATAATTGTAGGTCGTGATGGGCGTAATTCTAGTGAAAGCATTTCACAAAATTTAATCTTAGGTTTGTTATCAGTAGGTTGTGATGTTACTGACATAGGTCTGGTTGCAACTCCGGTGGCCTATTTTTGCTTAGATCATCTAAATATACCTAACTGCGCGATGATTACTGGTAGCCATAACCCACCTTCGCATAATGGTATAAAAATGGTAACTCATCGAGTTGCCACATCTCAAGAAATGATCGAATCATTATATTTCGACATTATAGAGAAAGAATTTAAGGGAAATTTAGGGACTTTTTCAAATTACGGACATGCTATTCATGAATACCAAAATGCAATAGTAAATAATATCCAGCTAAAGAAAAAACTTCGTCTTGGTATAGACGCAAGTAATGGTGCTACAGCGCTATTTGCCGAAAATTTATTTAAAGCGCTTGGCTGTGAAGTACACCCTCTATTTTGTGAACTTGATGGAAATTTCCCTAATCATTCACCAGATCCAACTACGCCAGAAAATCTGGAATCTTTAATTGATCTGGTCAGGAAAAATAAACTAGATATAGGAATCGCATTTGATGGTGATGGTGATCGAATGATTGCCGTAGATAACAATGGCACCTTATTATGGCCTGACCGAATATTAATTTTGTTAGCGCAAGACGTATTAGCCAAAAATCCGAATTCAAGGATTGTATTCGACATCAAATGTAGCATGTTATTACCTTCTGAAATACGTAAAGCAGGAGGCCAAGCAGCATTTTGCCCTAACGGTCATTCAATCATGAAGCGTGAGGTACTAAAACTAGATGCCATAATTGGTGGAGAGTTTAGTGGCCACATTGTTTTACGTGATCGCTGGAACGATTTTGACGATGCTCCTTATGTTGCTGCTCGCTTTCTCGAAATACTTTCGAATAAAAGTCAAAGTAGTGCTGATATTTTTAAAGTAATACCTGACTCGTTCTCTACTAAAGAATATAAAATCAAAGCCAAAGATATTAGAGAAGCGGCAAAACTAGTCGCTGATTTTACCAAACATGCTAATTTTTCAGGTGCATGCCTAAATCTTTTAGATGGATTACGCGTTGATTATGAAGATGCATGGGGTCTAATAAGATCATCAAATACTAGCGCTGCTGTAGGACTTCGTTTTGAAGCAACCACTGCAAAACGATTAGAAGAGATAAAAGAATTATTTAGGGACGTATTTAAAGCGATTAATTACGATCAAGAATTACCTTTTTAGCTATTCTCAGCTATCATCTTTTGTAATTAAAACAACCAACAAGCAAACAAAAGAAATCATGCCCACCGAAGCCAAACAAATTGCTCACATCTTAACCGAAGCACTCCCTTATATTCAGCGTTATTCAGGTAAAACCATCGTTATTAAATATGGTGGTAATGCCATGACAGATGAAGACTTGAAACGTAATTTTGCACATGATGTAGTGCTTTTAAAACAAGTGGGGATCAATCCTGTCATTGTACATGGCGGTGGTCCACAAATTGGTAATCTGCTTGAAAAAATTGGTAAAGAAAGTACGTTTATTGATGGAATGCGTGTAACTGACGCTGAAACTATGGAAGTCGTAGAAATGGTTTTAGGGGGCTCTGTTAATAAACAGATAGTCAACAACATTAACCAAGCAGGCGGAAAAGCAGTCGGTCTAACCGGAAAAGATGGCAAATTAATTGTAGCAGAAAAACTGCAACTGACTGATAAATCAAAAGATTTAGGCCATGTTGGTAAAGTGAAAAAGATTAACCCAAATATTGTAGAGCTACTTGATAGTGAGAAATTTATCCCAGTAATCGCACCTGTGGGTGTCGGTGAAAACGGTGAATCCTATAATATAAATGCTGATGTAGTTGCTGGTGAAATTGCTGCTGTATTAGGTGCTGAAAGACTTTTACTGTTAACCAATACTTCTGGCGTGTTAGACAAACAAGGAGAACTTCTGACAGGCCTTACTAAAAATGATGTTAAGAAATTAACGGAAGATGGAACCATACAAGGGGGCATGTTACCAAAAATTCAATGTGCTTTAGACGCAGTCGATGCAGGTACAGAATCCTCTTGCATTATCGATGGCAGAGTACCTCATGCAGTTCTTTTGGAACTCTTAACGGATGAAGGAATCGGTACTCTTATAAAAAAATAATTTTTAGCATTTAAGCCATAATCATTTTTGAAGTCACAGGAAACATCGTTGAAATTCGATGTGCTGTTCCATCTAGTCTTACTGATATTTTTTTAATTTCTGGGTCTTTGATAAATTCCGCAAGCGTAATAGAACTTAAAAAAGCTAAAAGTTGTTCGCTTAATTCATTCCAGAGATGATGCGTTAAACATCTCTCGCCTTTGTTGCAATCTAACTGACCTTTGCAATTTGTACTGTCAATTGACTCATCTACCGCGGTAATAATATCTGCAACGCTTATTTGATTGGGTGTTTTACCTAAACGATAACCACCACCTGGGCCTCGAACGCCTTGCACAAGTCCAGCCTTTCTAAGCATAGAAAATAATTGCTCCAAGTAAGAAAGAGAGATACCTTGGCAACTGGAAATATCAGACAATGTAACCGGACCTTCATTATCATGAATAGCCAAGTCCATCATCGCGGTTACTGCATAACGACCTTTTGTTGATAATTTCATATTACACACTCGATGTTATTTAGCTATATCCAGTGTATACATTTTATATAACTTGTCTATAAAAACATGTACAAACATTATACAAATAACCTAGTAATATACTAGGCTATCAAACTAAGCAATTTATTCAGTCATTTTTTGGAAGAAAAGTATGCCCTTGATAATCTAAATAGCTTAACCACTTATTTAAAAAGCGATTTAAACGCCAGCGACAAACCAACATACTATCGAATTCTTTTTCCCACAAACGCATGTCTTTACCTGAAATTCGACAATTTCGACTGATCACATCAGCTTGGAGCGAATCATGATAAATTTGAATCTTTAAATCAGGTCGTTTTTCGTCTTGTTCGAATAAATAAGTGAGCATTATTAATGTGGTATGACTCGACCTTTCTAGCACCTTTAATAGCACAGGTACACCATCTACAATCGTGGAAATTGATTCTTCAGGCAATTGACGAATATCCCCACAAAACAGTCTAAGACGTATATAATTCGCCTCATACATATCCATTAGAGCAACAAAGGATTGTGGCCTAGGTTTAAACGTTGCAGTATTGTTTGAATCTAATTTTTTATTTTTAACTTCCATAATTAAACTTTAGCACAAGCCAACATGTACTACAGCAAACCAATTAAAATTCAGCCAATAAAAACCCAAGCTTTCATGGATCAAAAACCTGGGACGTCTGGTTTACGTAAGAAAGTAAATACCTTCAAACAAACAGATTATTTACAGAACTTTGTGCAGTCGATTTTTAATTGCTTACCCAAGTTACAAGGATCAACGCTAGTCTTGGGGGGTGATGGCAGACATTATAACCGCGAAGCGATACAGATTATTTTGCGCATGGCATCTGCCAACGGTGTCGCTAAGATTATTCTAGGCCAAGGTGGAATCTTTTCCACACCAGCTGTCTCTCATTTAATAAGAAAAAACAAAGCACTCGGCGGCATCATACTTTCAGCTAGCCATAACCCTGGAGGAATGGATGGTGACTTTGGGATTAAATACAACCTCAGTAATGGCGGCCCTGCTCCAGAAGAATTGACCAAGGCTGTATACGAAGAGTCTAAAAATATAAAAGAATATAAAATCGCCGCTGTTAAAGGGATCCCATTAGATTTAATTGGTGAATATAATCTAGATAAAATG
>CALJIH010000005.1 GCA_937974135.1 uncultured Cocleimonas sp.
TTTTTTAGTTTATTAAAAAGACACCCCCCTACTTTTAGATGGTTTACAAGAGTTTTTCTATGATTAATTGTAATGAACGTGTATCTCTAAATTCGTTTACCTCTAAACGATACAATAAATGTACAGACGCACCCTCTTCCGGCCATTCTTCTACATCGATGTTAAAGGCAATGGCCGCGATACTCCTGCTTTGATCTAAAGGTTTTAATATCAACTTATAGTGTTTATCTTTAAGCAAGCGTTTATTGACGATAATAAAGTGATTATCAAAAACTGGGGCCGGGAAATGCTGCCCCCACGGAGCAGCATATCGTAAAGATTCTGCTTGATTAAGCTCGAAATCTTCTGCGTTTAGTTCACCATCGCTGTAATGTAATTCTTGAAAGGTATCCTCATTAGCTTGTGCTTTAACAACATTGCAAATTGCAGCCTCAAATTGCTTCAGTTGATTTATATTCAGAGTCAGGCCGGCCGCCATCGCATGTCCTCCAAATTTTTCTAATAATTGATTGTGCTGGCTTGCAACAGTATCTAATACATCTCTGATGTGAATGCTGGGGATAGATCTAGCAGAACCTTTTATTTCTTGCTTGTCATTACTCGAATCTAATTCATCAGCGGGGGCAAATATAATCGTTGGCCGATTATATTTTTCTCGGATTCGCGCCGCTAAAATACCAATTACTCCTTGATGCCAAGACTCTTTATACAAACAAATAACTTCGGGCAACTCTTCTTCCAGCAAGTCTTCATCAAGTGCTTCCATTAACGATATAGCATCTGCTTTCATAGCTTCTTCTATCGCGCGCCGTTCAATATTCAAATCATCTAATGCTGAAGCCATCTCCATAGCTGAAGTTATGTCTTTGCTTAACAAACATTCAATCCCCAAGGACATATCATCCAGTCTTCCCGCAGCATTTAAGCGTGGCCCACACGTAAAGCCTAAATCAGTGCTGACTGCATGATGTATATTGCGTTTAGCAATAAGGAACAAAGCTTGAATACCTGCACAAGCTTTACCACTTCTCATACGACGAAGTCCTTGTTCTACAAGAATTCGATTATTTTGATCGAGTGGCACAACATCAGCAACCGTTCCTAACGCTACTAAATCCAGAAGTTCAGTAAAATTTGGGGCATTTATGTTAATACGCTTAAAATAATCTTGTTTTTTCAAAACGGATTTAACAGCAAGCATTAAATAAAAAACTACACCAACTCCGGCTAAATTTTTAGAGGGAAATTCATCACCTGCTTGATTTGGATTAACAATGGCATCTGCTTTGGGTGAAGTTTTTGAGGGCAAATGATGGTCGGTAATAATGACTTTGTAGCCTTGACTTTTAGCTTGATCAACCCCTGCTATACTGGATATTCCATTATCAACAGTCATGATAATATCAGGTGAATATTGAGCGGCTACTTTTACAATTTCTGGTGTCAATCCATAACCAAATTCAAACCGGTTTGGAACAAGGTAATTGACTTCTCCTGTATAGCCTAATAATTCGAATGCTTTTAAAGCAACTACAGTTGATGTTGCCCCATCGGCATCGAAATCTCCGACAATCAGAATATTCTGCTTTGTATTAAATGCTTCAACAATTATATCAACGGCTTTTTCAACATCTTTCAGTAAAGATATGGCATGAAGTTGTTTTAAGTCAAAACCAAGTTCACCCCGATGATTAATGCCACGCTTGGCAAATACACGATTTAGTAATGAATTATCAAGATCATCAATTTGTCCTTTACTTTCTCTATGAACCAAGGTCATTTGCTAATGCTCGTAAGGATGTGGGTTTTAACCAAAATTTATAAAAGGAAGGCTGTTTAGGTGTTAATATTTTGCCGTTGCAACAATTAATTTCAAGATTTATATCACCACCTCTCCATGCTTTCACCAGTGGCTTAATTATTTGATTATCGATAAACTTTACTTGTCGATGAAATTCTTCGACATCATCTACTAATGCAGGTGTGATAAGCTGATCTAAAAGAACGATACTCGATTTATTTTTTGTGTTTAAAGCAGATAAGAGTTGATCGACGTCCTCAGGGATTATCTGCAAATCGCTATCAGCTGCTTTAGCGTAATACTGATATCGCAACTGAGAAGAAGCTTCTTTGGGTATATATATACTTTGAAACTCTTTTTTTAAGGTAATAGGTTTGCCACTCCCCCAAAACCACAAACTATTGATAGTTTCAAGCCCTGCCAATTCTCGTTGCTGATTGATTTCAGAAGAATGCAATAGCATTTGTGTTTCATTTTGTATGATTTGCCAATTTCTTTGTTCTGATTTTGCTTGTTTCCCGATGACATTTTTCATTAGCATCGAATCTATATGGTGACTTTGAATAGACTCATTTTGCTTGATTGAAATATACCAACATTGATTTGAGCCAAATATAAATTCTAATCCATCTTCGTTGAAATGCTCATTTAACTTTGAAATAAGTTCTTTGGCTTCATCATTTGTTAAATCAGTTACTTGTTTAGTAAGTGTGACATCATTCATCCCAACTTCTAAATGAACAGGGTCTGCACACATTAAGTGTTCTTGACATTTTATGTTGTGAATGTGACTTCGATATAAAGCTGAAGGCAACTCTTTTACATTAGAATCTAGTAAAGTAAAAAAGGCATTTTCAAGATCGTATGCCGCTTGTTTATTGCTATCGAAATCAAGCAGTAATGATGTTAAGTGAGGTGCATCAATCTCGAAGGCGAAATCGTGAAACCAGTTTTCTAGCTTCTCTGTGAGACTAGGGATAAAAAGATGACAAACTGCATTCCCTTTCATTTAATCCTTTTTATTAAAACATAAATCATTTAAAAAATAATGAAATGGTCGGGGCGGCCAGATTCGAACTGACGACCCCCACACCCCCAGTGTGGTGCGCTACCAGACTGCGCTACGCCCCGTTATTTCTAATTTTTTAGAATATGTTGTTTTCTTTGCAGAAAGAACAAGCGCAGAAGAATACAGTATGTTTTTATAAAACTAAAGATAAAGAGTTGGGACTAAATCCTCAAAACGAGTGTTAAGTAAATATTAAGTAATCGTTAAGTGATAATTAATCTTTAAATCACTTTATCGATAATAATTGACCATTCAACTGTATTTAGGCGCATGTAATATGAACTTTGGCTTATTATGGTGTGACTTATAATTAATAAAAATTAGGTTCTAAAATGATTTTTTCTGTAGATGTCGAAGATTGGTGTCAGTCTGTACTGGATAATAAAAATCCGGTCTCAAATCGTGTGCTAAATAACACTTTACGTTTGTTAGATCTACTAGAAGAATATGATCAAAAAGCAACCTTTTTCACCCTTGGTAATGTTGCAGAAAAGTATCCTGAACTTATAAAAAGAATCGCTGACGATGGACATGAGATTGCATCACACGGATACAATCATCACTCTATTTTTAACCTCTCCCCAAAGCAAGTCAGAGAGGACGTTGGAAGCTCAGTAAAGATACTTGAAGATACTTCAGGCAAAAAAGTTATTGGTTTTAGAGCGCCAGATTTCTCTATCAGAGAATACTTATTTGAATGGTATTGTGAGGCACTCGCCGAAAACGGCCTAAAATATGATTCTTCGTTGTTCCCAATGAAGGTTATTAAATACGGTATTGAAAAAGAGTATTCATTGAAAATTTTCAATAAATACCATTTAAATGAGCATTATTTAAGCTACATGAAAGTAGGAAATATGAAGCTTCCTTTCTTTGGTGGTGGTTATTTCAGAATTACTCCTTATTTTATAACAAAATATCTTAGTAAAGATCTGAACAAAGACAGGGCAGTTTTTTACATGCATCCTTATGAGCTTGATACAGAAGAGCTAGCGGCCATGAAAAAAGAGTATGACGATATACCATTAAAATGGAGAGTTACTCAGTTCGTTGGTCGAAATACAGTCGAAAATAAATTACACAATCTATTAAGTGAACATAAATTCACATCGTTTGAAAGAGAGTATTACACTAAAGAATCTTCTTCTGTTCCAAGAAATACTTTGGGTAATTTAGACCATGAAGAATCTGAGAAAATTACTCCTGAAAATATAGTTGCAAAAACTTCTTTCTCTTCATAGATTAACTATTAATGGCAGACATAAAAAAACACCCATTTGGGTGTTTTTTTATGTCTGTACAATTTCGGATTTAACTACTAGCTACAGATTCCACCTGTGATTTACCATTAGCCATTTTATCGTATTCGACCTTATATTGATCGGCCATAGCTCCAAGTGAGAAATATTTTTCTGTATGTTCTTTTGCATACCGACCCATCTCTTGCCTTTTTGTCGATGACTCGATTAATTCTACTAAATGAGTTGTTAAACTTTCTACATCTTCACCAACATAACCTGTTTCGCCATGCTGCACTACTTCATCATTGCCAGGTATTTTTGTCACCACTGCAGGAATTCCTGATGCTTGGGCTTCAAGTAATGCTAATGAAAGACCTTCATATGCTGACGTTTGAAAAAATATATCTAGTGTTGGAATTAACTTTAAAGCTTCACTTCTCTCCAACATACCAGTTACATCAACACCAGCTTTATTCAACATGATTAGATCTTCCTCTTCACCTCCACCAATCCAAATAAACTCAACATCATCCCTAGCTTTATTTATTTTGGCGGCAATTTCTGCAAAGACCCAAGGCGCTTTCTGTAAAGAAATACGACCAACTACACCAATTTTTACTTTATCATTTTTCTTGGAGTAATCTTTTGCTGTTAGTTGATTGGTATCTATTCCATTACTAATACGAATCAAACGTTTACCTGTTCCATTTGTAATATCTTTCTTTATAATTTGATATTCTTCTTTACCACAGGCGACAATAGTGCCCCCTAACCAATATCCAATATGTTCAAAATATTTATATAATTTTCGTTTTATAGGCTGTTGTATTAAGGGATAATGGATAGCATGTGAGGTGTAGAGTAATTGTTTATTTTTTCTCAAAAGAAAACCAGCAACTCTAGCAAGAAAACCACCTTTTGATGAATGGGTATGAATAATATCCGGTTGCAATTGTTTTAAATTCTTAGTTAATCCTATCAACGCTTTAATATCCATCACAGGGTCGATAGAACGACTCATTTGAACATGAATCAATTCTACCCTGTCATCAAACATTTCACGCCAGTTAGGTGGAGTGTTTTCTCGTATAGAATGAAGCACTGAGACTCTGTAGCCATCGTTTACTAAACGGTTCGCCATATCCACAACCCATATAAAAACACCATGTTCCATGGGTTCTATGATGTGTGTAATATGCATATTAGACTTAGTGTTATTATTCATAATCTTCTCGTTAACTTACTGTTATTTATTCTTTGTTAGACGTAGTGATTTTTTAAAGTTTAAATATTTCATTTGAAATTTTTTAGCTAAAATATGCCCATCCATTCTTGCTTTTCTATGTGACCACATTAAACGATACATAGGTTCGCTTTGAGCAGCATATTGTTCCTTTTTATAGGATAAAGAATCTTCATCAAACATAAAATCAAAAAGATAATCTTCTTTAATCGCAATCCCAATTTCTTTACACACCAACAGAAACAAAGGTGAATATTTATTCGCATTCTCAGAATAAAAACCGCTCTGATAATAGTGAATTTGTGACTTATCTTTAAAGCAAAAATAGCTTGAAAGCGGTTGTCCATCTAACAGCAAAGTTCTGACGAACGCCCTATCTTGTGGCACAAATCGTTTAAGTATTTTTTTATGGAACTCATTGAATAATGTAGATTTAAAGATATTAAATTCAGCTCTACCTTTCCATCTTTCTCCATGCATTTTAGCCAATTGTTCAAATGCCATTTGCACTGATTCTATACTTTCAGGGCAATCAATTTCTACATTTCCATGGTTTTCTAATTTACGATCTTTCTTTTTATACATTTTACTCCAGCGATTTCCCATTTTATTGAGAAAATCGTCAAAGTTTTCAATATCCGAAATAAAGAAACGATTACCATACTGATTCAAATTAATATGTATTCCTGATGTATTATTTGCAAAGCAATTTGATATCGCAGAATCATTCAATAAAAATCCAAAGTCAGCAAAATCCCATTTATCTTTATGTGTCATTAAATAATTGGAGATTGAGTCTATCATTTCCGCTTTTTTATCGTTTTTTACTAAAAAGTCAGAATATTGACTAACTATTTTGTCTTTACAACTTTCGCCACTACCGATAAAAGTGATGGTTCTGCCTTGAATTAACGATTTAGGAAAAGAATTCAGCAGATGAAAGGGAGCGATACCGATCAATTCATTATCTTGATAAACACATAATATGAATAATCGAGAATTTATAGATTTACAATAAACTTCCCACCAAGTGATCATCCAATCCCAACTTAAAAAAATCGTTGCTTCTTGAATTTGAGAATATAGGTCATTCCAATCGTCTTTTAGCGCTTTAAAACCTTCGATTGAATCAACAGTTTCTATTTCAACACTCACACTAAACTACTTCAGCTAGATAGCAACTGTGTGGAGCAAGATGAATGTATATTGGTTTCACTTTATATTTTTTTTAGTTGGATTAAAGGTAAAAACCGTATGATTATTAAAGTTTTACATTAATCATACTAATAACCTACCATTGTACAATTTTTAGGCAGCTTTTATAGCTCTTTCTTGACAAAAGGAAGCACCTGAAAGGACAAAGAGCTTTTTCATATCTTTACTAAAATCACAAGGCGCAATCACTTTAATATTCCTATTTTCAAACTGCCTAATTGCACTACTCAAACGAATTTCTTTTGCTTCATTACCTTGCAATTGCCTTGTCCATGGCAGAGATAACTTTAGATAATTGGGTTTTGAGTACTTTAGTAAAATCATGGATTTTTTATTAATTGAAAAACTATCTAAAGCCACTTTACAACCAAGCTTTCTTATCTTTTGTATAAAGAGAAGCGTTCTTTTGTATTGGTTTTCATTGATATTCGATGGGACTAAAAATACTAAATTTCTTGAATTTTCACCCAGCCTTTGTAAACCAGGTGTCAACCAATCGATAAATGCATCATCCATGACTGATGCCTCATTGATTCGAAGCATCAATTGCATGTTTAAATTATCTTTTTTAATCAATGCTTGCAGTATCCTAGAAAGTTTCACTTTATCCCAAAATACAGCACGCATGTTATGGTCAAAACTATCAGGAAGTTTCATCAAAAGATCATCAACTCCCTTTTTTTGTGCAGTTGCAACTTTTAAAGAGAGTAATTTATGCTTCGGTATTTTTTTATTTTTGCTTTCATTTTCTTTTAAATAACGTAATGTGCTAGCAATAACTTTTGCTTCTTTTCGTCGAATCACGCCACGTAAGAGTGAGTTTTGATCATAATTATTCTGTTTCACATTATCATTTGTTTCAGTCTGTTTTTGACCTTTAGGGTCAACCGAACTATTAGATTTATCAGTATTACTCGAATTACCGTGTTTGCTTAATAAACTACTAAAAGGATTTTGTTTATCATCAGTTTTTATTTTTGGCTTTGATGATTGAATTTTATTAAGAATAGGGTCATCTGTTTGAAACTCTTCATCCTTATCACCAGGTGATAAATCATTAACATTTCTAACCCATAATTGATAACATTTTTGCCCTTTAAATACCGAAGGAATAAGATATATATTAGCTCTAAATAATGCATTATTTTTTTTCTTCATTGAGAGCATAATTGATCTTCTTTTATCAGTTGGTTTACCCTGATTTTTTTGAAAACCATCAAAAAGTAAGTGTTCGTCATTTACAATAATATCTTTAACAGATATGGATCGAAGCTCTTGGATAGATGATATTTCAAATAATTGAAGATATGTCGCATTTGCGTACAAGTGCATGTCTCTAGAGATAAATGCAATTGCTTCTCGACTTGAATCCACTAACCATTGACAACGTTTTTCAGAAATACCTAAAAGACTTTTACATCGTCTAAATTCTGTCTTCTCTCTCGTTGATTTTATTAAAAACTGCAATATTGAAACACGATGTGAATTTTTCTCTTTTAGATTAATCCTAGAAAATTGAGTGTTATTAAACAACTCTTTAATTGATACGGTTTTGGCTTTTGTGGTTAAGATAACCACAATTGAATCAGAATTATATTGCCAGGTTAAATCTGATAATAATTCCAAAGAAAAAGGAACTTCGTCTGAAATAAAAATCAGACTTGGACCACTAATTTTTTTTAATGTATCAACAATTGCGCGCTCCTTAAGCTCAACTTGCTTAAATCTTGAAGACGGATCAATTTTTCTCACAAGTTTAGCTAGATCACGATATATCTTAAGCTCACGACCTATAAGTACGCATTTTAAATCATCTTTTAACATAAGATGAACAATACCCCACCATAATTCTAATGACAGTTGAAACCGACCACAGTTAATTTATTGGGGATAGATGGGCAATATTTTATGAACTGATAAAATAAAAACTACTTGATGGGAACCACTTTTTTGGATGTAACATTTACTTCTATTTTATTAGAAATCGACTCATTTGTTTTCCATGGCGTATAACCACTTACTATCGTAGTTAAGGTTTTTTTAATGTCTTCTAATACATCTTTAGCAAGTACTTCTTCTAAGTCATCCAGCAATAAATTTAGCTCTGCTATTGCTATAAACTCTTCATTTGCTTGCATTATACGAGGGTGTTGGGTGCCTTTGACGTTATCTCCGATTAGTAACTCTTCGTATAATTTTTCACCTGGACGCAAGCCTGTGTAATGAATTTCAATATCACCATCAATGTTGTACTTATCTTTAACTTGCAGACCAGCTAGACTAACCATCTTTTTAGCTAAATCAACGATCTTAACTGACTCACCCATATCAAGTACAAATACATCGCCGCCATTAGCCATTGCACCTGCCTGAATCACTAACTGAACAGCTTCAGGAATTGACATGAAATAACGTGTAATTTCTTTGTGAGTAACGGTAATAGGACCATCATCAGCAATTTGTTGTCTAAATTTAGGGACTACCGAACCCGATGAGCCTAATACATTTCCAAATCTCACCATTGAAAAAACTGTCTTGCAATCGGGGTGTACAGCCAGTGATTGCAAAACTAATTCAGCGATTCGTTTAGAACAACCCATAACATTAGTCGGTCTTACGGCTTTATCTGTTGAAATTAAAATAAAGGTTTCAACTTTCTCTAATAGCGCTTTTTCGGCAAGGATTCTTGTGCCAAAGATATTATTGGTTAAACCAGCTACAGGGTTTTCTTCAACTAAAGGAACATGCTTATATGCTGCCGCGTGATAGATAGTATGAATTTCATTTCGTTTAAATAATTTATCTAATAATTTAGGGTTTGCTACTGAACCTAACACTCTCTGCAATTCAACATCTAAGTCTAAAGTATTCATCACCTCATTAAGCTCTTGTTCGACTTTATAAAGCGCAAATTCACTCATTTCTAAAAGTATCAGTTTTGTAGGCTCTAAAGCTAATGCTTGACGACATAATTCTGAACCAATAGACCCTCCCGCACCTGTGATTAACACAGCTTTTCCTTTTATATTTGCAGGCAATAGTTTCTCATCGGGTTTTATTGACTCACGACCTAATAGGTCATCAATATCTATTTCTTTGATATCAGATACTCTAAAGTCTCCACTTGTAAAATCAGATATTGCAGGAAGAATTTTTACTTTCACTGGAAATGGTTCTAATCTCTCAATGATGAATTGCCTTTCCGGCCTACTTATAGAAGGCATTGCTATAATGACCTCGGTATTCTCAGGAGCATTTATCAATACTGAGGCAGTTTTATCAAAATTTTGTACGTCAAAACCTAGAACATCCCAACCTTTCAATGTGGGGTTATCATCAATAAAGCCTTCAACAACGTATGCTGGATCAGAATCAAGCAATGAAGCCAATTGTGTTCCTGCTACTCCAGCACCGTAGATGTAGATTCTTTTGCTTAAATTTACACTTTCTTTATGGCCGTATAGCCATTGTTGAATTTTTAAACGACTACCTGAGATAAAGGTAAATGTAGCGAGCCAATAAAGAATAACGCCAGATTTAGTTAAATCTGCTAGACCTGTAAATTTAACAACTAACGCCCATACAATTGTGGTTATTAAAGTGGCTGTTAAGATTGTAGAAATCGTTTGATTTCTAAAATATCTTAGTACTGCTCGATACAAACCTAGATTAATAAAGACAGGAAAAGCAATAAAAACCGCAAGCGCAAAAATACTCCACTCATTACCTTTGGGCATCATTGGCTCATTTTTGCCTAATGACAGTGAAATCCACAGTAATATAGGCAACATAATCGCATCCATCAAAAGGATTAATAATCGCTTTTGCATTCGAGATCGTTGCACGAAATATTGTTTTAATCTTTCAAGCATAATTACTATTTCAAAAGGCCCTAAAAGTAGGGGGGTGTCTTTTCACTATTTATTAGTACGTTTTTACTGAGAAAACGGTTTATATTTAATTTAAAATATCGCAGCTATTGTTTTAATTATTAAAGTAAAGTCTAACCACAATGAACGTTGATTAACATAGTCAACATAGAAGTCTAACTTAACCGGTAATACTTTGTTTTTATAATCATTAACCGGATCAGTCGAACCACTCAGTATTTCATTTTCGTTCACAAACTCGATAGATGCTCTATCTGTCATCCCAGGCGGTACAGATAATACGATATCACGCACCTCATCAGGGTAAAACTCAACATATTCAGGTACTTCAGGTCTAGGGCCAACAAGACTCATTTCGCCTTTTAGCACATTAATGAGTTGTGGTAACTCATCAAATTTGTATTTTCTTAATACATGTCCGATGGGTGTAATTCTTGGATCATCACCTGTCGTCACTTTATTACCTAGCTTTTCGGCATCTAAAACCATGGTGCGAAACTTTAAAACTTCAAAGTTATTACCGTGTTTGCCAACTCGAACTTGTTTAAAAAGTACATCACCGCCATCTTTGATTTTAATCAATATCGCTATAATAATTAACACAGGTAATAATACTAATAAGCCTGGAATAACAAAAAATAGATCAAATAGGCGCTTACTCAACATTATACAAAACCAGATTAATTTGAATTTTAATCAATCAAGAAGCGAGTCTTGAAGGCTTAGCAATCTCTTCACAAACTGTTTTTACCGCGGCGATAACACCTTCAACATCTTCATCAGTCATTTTTGGATAAATCGGTAAACTCACGGCACGATTAAAAACATCTAATGAAACGGGAAAATCCTCTGCCTTATAGTTATATTTATCCCGCCAGTAAGGATGCAAGTGTAACGGTATAAAGTGCACACTTGTTCCTATGTTTTGTTCAACCATTAGCTCAATAAATCGATCTCTATCTACTGATATCTCTGCTAGATCAAGTTGTAATACGTATAAATGCCAAGCGTGTGTATCTTCTGGTCGTTTTACAAAAGGGGTTCTTAGAGGTAAACCCTCAAACGCTTCATTATATTTATCTGCGATCCACTGGCGTCTTTGTTGAAAAGTACAGGCTTTATTTAATTGATGGATACCGATAGATGCTGCCACGTCAGTCATATTATATTTAAAACCTGGTTCGACAACCTCGTAAAACCATGAGGGTTTATTTGAAGTGTAACGATCGAACACGTCACGATTTATACCGTGTAAGCGCATTGTTTTCATACGCGAAATATAATCTTTGTTTTCCGAGGTAATCATACCCCCTTCACCAGTTGCTATTGTTTTTGTTACATAAAAACTGTAAACCGTAATATCTGAAATTGAACCTATAACTTTCCCTTTGTAAGTCGTTGGTAGCGCATGTGCAGCATCTTCTACTACTTTTACATCAAATTCTTTAGCAATGGCTAATATTTCGTCCATCTCGCAAGATTGTCCTGCAAAATGCACAGGTATGATAGCTTTTATATTGTCATGTTTTATGATTTCTTTGCGGATTAATTCAGGATCAATATTAAAAGTATAGGGATCAATATCAACAAGTATAGGATCAGCGCCTAAATAACGAATCACTTCAGCTGTCGCTGTAAAGGTATAAGCAGTGGTAAGAACTGCATCGCCCTGACCCACTCCAATCGCTTCTAATGCGAGGTGCAAACCTGATGTTGCTGAATTTACCGCAAGCGCATTTTCAGCTACAACAAACTCTTCAAATTGTTTTTCAAAAGCTGCTGTCTTTTTACCAGTGGTAAGCCATCCAGATTTTAAAGTATCTACCACTTCTGCGATTTCATCATCGCCGATTAGTGGTAAAGCAAAAGGTAGGAATTTATCCAAAGCGAGTTCCCTTGATTATTATTTATGTCACAATTGTCACACAGATAAGTATTGAACTTCTATGTTATTGTTCAATAATATAATGATTAATTATAGGAATTCCCAAACATCATCGAATGATTCTAACGAACCTTCAGGTGATTCATTGACATCCAACACTTCAAAGTTACAATAAGCGAAATTACCAACTGTATCATCAATTTTTGTAATTCTGACATGTTGCTGGCGACTACCTAAGGTCATAGTTAATTCATCGTCAACCTTAAATATATACCCAGGGAAGATCAAATTTGCTTCATCACGAGCACCATCTATAGTCGGTAATAAAACACCTTCTAAAGGCAGTTTTTGAGTGATGTCACGAGATGTTATTTCATCAACACTAACCACCATGCTATGGATTGATAAAATTTCCAAGCCTATACGTAATCCAACCTCTTTAAATGAATCCATCCACTTAGCAACAGATATCTGCCACATTCCAGAAGTATCTTTAGGGTCTTTTATTGCTACTAACTCTCCAACTCTTGCTGTTGTAGCTTCGCTGACGATTTGTCTTAAACCATAACCACCCGAACTGCTATTTTCAATCATCCAAGAATGAATCGTTACGTCTTTATTTGTTGCTAATTCTTCAATATCGATATCCGACCACGGGCTTTCAATATTATCTTCCGCTGCGAGTGCTTCGTAAATATTGTCATCTTCAACATCTTCGTTGATTTGATCCATAAACGAGTCCGTTTCATTCTCACGAATTACGTTTAATACATCTGGCATACGGATAATTAAGGAAGCTTTCTCATCTCGTTCAAAACGCTTGTATCTTCGATTGCGAATTGTCGTTAATACATAAACCAAGCGTTTAGCCAAGCTATGCGTTAGCATAGGCAATTTATCGTGTTTACCTAGTTCATCCGTTTCACTTAACGTAACAAATTGATCGATTTGATGAATCACTTTAGACAAATCAAAAATACGACTAGTTGGTGAATTCAATAGATCACTTACAGGCATTAAACTTGCTGGTTCATCGCTGTTTAATAGAGTGATATGTGCGTACTTGCTTTTCACTTTATCTGGATTAGAAATGAGCTTTACGTCATTGAGCGTTTGTAAGAAAAATTCTCTAACTCGAAGAATTTCGCCTTGACGCAACGTATTTGGTGCTGCCAAAGCAACTAAATTAATAAGTTTATAATGTTCTTCAATACTTAAGTTTTCACCATTCACATCATCCTTATGAGGAATCTCTTTGTCTTGTATTTTCTTTTCGCAAGCTAAAAGGTATAGATGGTGAATATCATGCCATATTGATTTTTTGTTTTTCGAGTAAATGCCGAAATCATTCATAATGACTACGTTCATATATTGAATAGCTCGACCAATAGAAATCAACAAACCTTTTTTAGAGCCAGAGTTCTTCGTTAGCATGTCTAATGCCGCAAGCTGGTAAGAACCAGCCAACTCTAAGATTAATGACTTCTTTAAATCAAAGACCTTTTGTGATCTTTCAGGAAGAGGAAAAGAGCGACTTAAAAAATGTCTATCGAGATTTTCCAGAGACATTTTTACAAAAGGCAATAAAATCTCTGTAATATCAACTCTCACCTGTGGTGCTATTGGCTCGTTATTAAGCTTAGTTAGTCCCGCAAATAATTGCTTGGTTGTCTCACCCATATCCATTACTGGCAGGCTTGAAACCCAACTACGCGCTTTAGAAACCGTATTGATATCAATAGTATCAATCAAACTAGGTTTTTTAGACGCTGATGTATTCTTAGCTTCAGATGAAGTTGCTTCTTTTTTATTTTTTTTGAACATGCTTAAGCTCATGAGGAGACCTTACTCTTGTTATTTTTATAAATTGATATCAGTAACTAAATAGCATTATTTTTATAATTATTTTCTATTTATCACTCAATTGTAACATTATTTGTGGTTTTTTACGATAGTTTGCTTAGACCGTTTAACCGAAACTTTACCCTTTAATTAAAAAAGACACCCCCCTACTTTTAAGCAATTTCGCTTATTTTTCGGATAACTATCAATACTTACCCAGGTATTTTGGTTACACAATATCTATTCAAATGTACCAAAACCGACTAATTATTGATTGAATGACAGTATAAATTTCTATTTTAAATACATATTAAAAATAACAATTACACGAAGACTGACAAGAAATTTCAAGCTATGATGTGCGCAATTATCATTTTCAAGTAATACGAGATTTCAAGGAGCTCTTTAATGGCAAGCGTCAGTACCAGTGAATTTAAAAATGGACTTAAATTTATTATGGATGGAGATCCTTACAACATTATTGAAAATGAATTAGTTAAACCAGGTAAAGGCCAAGCATTTAATCGCGTGAAAGTGCGTAATCTTAAAACAGGACGCGTGGTTGATAAAACCTTCAAATCAGGCGAAAAAGTTGAAGCTGCAGATGTTATGGAAGTGGATATGGAATATCTCTATGAAGATGGTGAATTTTGGCATTTTATGGAGCCCACAACATTCGAACAACATGCTGCAGGCGAGGCCGCGGTAGCCGACGTTAAATTTTGGTTAAAGGCCCAAGAAAAATATATTGTAACTTTATGGAATGGCTCACCATTAAGTGCTACTCCACCGAACTTCATCGAACTTCAAATCACTGAATGTGATCCTGGTGTTCAAGGAAATACTGCCCAAGGTGCTACCAAACCAGCCATTGTCGAGACAGGCGCGCAAATAAAAGTTCCATTATTTGTTGAAGAAGGTGAAGTAGTAAAAATTGATACACGAACGGGTGAATATCTTTCCCGAGCAAAAGACAGTTAAAAAACAATGTAAAAGACACCCCCCCACTTTTGGGGGGTTTTGCCTTTTACTTAGAAACTAGTAGACATTAGAATTTTCCTACAAGGTTGATAAACCAACCCTTAGCAGAACCCTCTGTATCTCTTAGATCATCATTGAAATCAGCAAAGTTATAACCAATACCAATTTTCATATTCTTACCAATGTGACGATCAATTGATATCATCGCGCCGTGCTGACTATCCTCGGAAGCATCAGAGTTCATCCAATGATATTGCGCCAAAGCATCCCAGTTATGCGTCAAATGATAACGCACTCTCACTGCTGCTAATGTTGCATCATTTTCAAACCACTCGCCATTATCACGATCTGTTCTAATCTCGCTTTCTTTGTGGGCAAGTTTTCCACCTACTTCCCATTTATGATTAATTTCATAACTCGTCTCAACACTAGCAATTAATGATTTCTCATCAGTCAAATCACTTTGTTCAAGCGGTTGCAGATCATAAAGATAAGTCAATCTACCTAAAACATTTAAACGGTCATTTTCAATTGGACGGTATGCAAACCCAATACCGGCCTCCGTGAATTTAGCATCTCGCGTATTACCAATATTATCGGTGGTTTCAGAATAGTTGAATTTACCCTGAAGTCTTAAAGACGGCGATAAGCGATGGTTGATACTGTTAGTGGTAACCCATTGATCCGTATCTTCATCGCTGCCTTTATCTTTTCGGTATTCAAGACGAGAACTCATTTTAGTCGAGTTCTTTTTATAATTAAAACCCACTGAAAAAGCGTCTCTATCAGTCAAACCACTATCGACTTTATCAAGACGGGCAGTCTGTACAGATGCATTGAAATTGAGCTCTTTGGTAAAAGCATAATCTAATCCAAAAGTATGACCTAAGCCAGATTCTTTGTCTTCATGCGTGAACTGGTGTTCGGTATATACTTTTAATTGATCGGATACTGATTTACGCTGACCCACTGTAAATAGGCTTCTCTGATCATAGGTTCTATCTGTTGATAAAGTGTAATTGGTATACACATCATAACCATCAATAACCGCATATTTGAGACCAATAACGGCTGAATCACCCCTGTCTCCAGAACTAATTTCTGCATTCAGGTCTAGCTTTTCATTAACCTTTGCGATAGCACCAAGGGTAAATAAATCATTTTCTTCATAAGCACCCTCTTTACTTAGAGTCGCTTGAAGAATTGCATATAGGTTTATATCCTTATTGAGGTCATAACCTACTTTGAAAGCACCTAAAGTACCCTCACCATCGTTACTAGCGTCAGCTTCATAATCTTCTTTGACATGACGAATCTCTCCACTAACCGTAGTTTTATCATTAACTTTATAATCAGCTTGAGCGCTAATCGCAGAGATTTTGCTAGTTTTATCTTTATCTAATAAAGTAGCTCGTAATGATGTTTTTAGTTTTTCATTAACGTCAATAATGCCTTCGACTCCTAAATCAGTGACATCTTCACCATTATTAAAACTAGCGTTAGAAAAACCCGCATCCCTCTTTTTATACCAAGCTCCTAACGAACCTTCTTTATTAGAAAATTCTTTTAAATTTGCTCTAGCTTCTAGACTATAAGCAGTGCCATTTTCAGTACTTGCCGTATTGTCATTAAAAGCATTGAAATTTAATCCACCATCATCTGATGCAAAGCTTCCTCGTGTTTGGTTTGACTCTGTTTTAGCATATTCACCTTTGATGTATGTTCCTTTGGCTTTTTGTAAAGTGATATCAATGCCTTGTAAATCGTAATCATTATTATCTCTATTCTCATGAACATAACTACCACCTACGGCAACATGATCATTTAACCAAACTTTACCTCGGGCACCATAACTGGCCTGATCACTTTTAAAGTTATCTGGTACGTATTCATAATCCACCATAAGAAAGATTTGATTACCATCAAGTGGGGTATCTTTAATTAATGAAGGACCACTTTGTTTTACAATTTGTAATAAGGGTCTATTTAGAATAATGCGACCTTGGAAATCATCAATTTGATAATCCCTGCCTTCTTCTAGAATAATTCTTTCTATGGCACGTTCGCTCTCGCCTCTTTCTCTGACTTCAATCCAAACTTTTTCCGAACCATCAACGATATCGCTGTCTTTAAGATAATAAAGACTACCACCTGTACCTAAGAATTGATTATGTCTAAACGCTGATTGTGCTTCAGATGCAAACACCGTCACATCCGTTTTATGTTCACCATCTTTGGTCACTTGGGTGCTTTTATGATTGAGCTTTGCACCATAAAGACCTCTATTAAAAGAACTTAATTCGGTGCCGGTCATATCGGTATTGTAGTTACCCCAAATAGCACGAGATTTATCCCAATCTACCCTTACATATAACTTACCCTGACTATCTGCATCGTCGATGATTGTCGAATCATCACCATAAACAGGATAGTACTTATCGGGATCTAAGCGACGGAATAAGCTTTGCGGATCTTTTTTATGGATGTCATCAAATAACTCATCAATGGGTGCTGTTTCAGTATCCATTTGGGCAGTTATCAAATATTTACCTTTTACTTTTCCTTTCAAATAAAAGGCTAAACGTCCGTCTACAAAAATATCACCATCTAAATATCTATCTCCGTCACTAAGCGTTTCAAGATTTCCTGTAACTTTACCTTCTCCAGCAGTTATGTCAGCCAATCCAACCATAAACATATACTTGCCTTTAAGGTTTACACCTAGTGGCTTGTTGTATATTTTGTTTTCGGTATCGGTAATCTCGACATCAAAAGAATGCTTACCATCTGGTAGTATCTGTTCAGTAACAAATTTATTTTCAACCAGACTTACCGAATTTCCATTTATTTTTATTTGATTCCCTTCAAGAATATCTCTGCCAAAGATTCTAACTTTAGAACCATTTACAGGAATCGTTTGACGGGCTAAATTACTTTCTAAATTACTAGAAGGAACTTGTTTCTCAGTTAAATTAAGATTTCTTTCAGGACCAATCAGCCTTAGTGTTCTTGCATTGGTCTCATCAATATGG
>CALJIH010000006.1 GCA_937974135.1 uncultured Cocleimonas sp.
CATTTTGACACGCCGCAAAGACACGGAGTTCACCGAGGCGCAGCGCGATTGGCAGTTGTACCGGCGTGGTCGTTATGTTGAGTTTAACTTGGTGTTTGACCGAGGAACCTTGTTTGGCTTGCAATCTGGAGGAAGAACAGAATCGATACTAATGTCGATGCCGCCTTTAGTGAAATGGAAATATAACTGGCAACCAGAAAAAGATACACCCGAAGCAGAGTTATATGATTATTATCTAAAACCTAAAGATTGGATTAATACTTAAAAAACCATCAAAAGTAGGGGGGTGTATTCGACAAGCTCAACAGAACTGTCTTTTTAACGGAATGATTATCAAATTTTACTTATTTGATAATAGCAAGCGCTCTACTGGCACTAATTAAACCTTCGCCATACTCTTGATCGCGACCAGGTTTACCCAAATCAACAGCTGTCTGTTTAAGCACATTATTTATATTTTTATTGCCTTTGCGTGATAATAATAATGCCGCGACACCACTCACATGCGCAGATGATATTGATGTGCCTGTTGCTAATTTGTACTTACCTTGAGGTGCAAGGGTCAAAATATTTACCCCAGGTGCAGCGTAATCAATAAATTGTCCTTTATCAGCCATATCAAAAAGCTTTTGGTTTTCATCAACCGCTGTCGCTGTTAACACACCAGGAATTAATGCAGGATAAATTGTACTTCCCACTCTTCCACCATTGCCTGCTGCTGCTACAACAATAATGCCTTTGTTAATCGCTTTGTTAACCATTTTCTCAACTAGAGAGTCTTTACCCCCAGTAAAACTGAGATTGATAACATCCACTTTATGCTGAATGCATGCATCAAGTGCTTTAGCGACATCTGAAGATGTACCTTTTAAATCATCCGGACGACTTGAATCAGCTTTAAAAGCACCTACTGCAAATAGTTTTGCTCTTGGAGCAATACCAATATGTTTATTCTGACTTACCAACACTCCCGCCACACTTGTGCCGTGCAACATTGATTCTGGACTTTTCTCGTCAAAATCAAAAAGATCTAAGGTTTCAATTAATGCATTCGATAACGAAGGGTGATATATATCTACTGGTGTATCGACCATGCAAATAGTGATACCTTGGCCTTTCGTAGTGGCATGCACATAACGTACACCCGTTTCATACATTGAATAAGCGTTATTAAATGTAGTTGCTGCAGTCTTAAACACATTATTAGTTGCTGCCTCAACACTTTTCTCTTTTTGATTAATTGTTTTACTTAGATTTAGTGGGTTTTGTCCTTTTGTTTTCGCGACTAACATCCCTGTATTGACAGATGATAAAACGACCTTGCTGCTTGTCTCTAAACCATACTTTTTTGTGATATTTTTTACAGACCCCGCTTTATCCGCAGGATAAAGAAGCACTACTTCATCTTTGACAAAATTTGTTCTTGGAGGAATTGGTCTATCTGGCTCATAGATAAAGTCAAAATAAACTGGATCAGCTGACTCATCTTCAACGAGATAATTTTCCGCACTTAAACTTGCCACTGACAATGTGACAAATAGAGTAACTAATAAATGTATTAAATTAAAATGCTTCACCAGCGAACCATATTATTTCTTTTTGGGCGAGTAATGAATCAATCGTTTGTTTAATTTGCTCATTATTCATCGTTTCTTTGAAACTGATTTGAAAAATGCCTTCTTTATCAGGAACACTTTCTATTTTTAATACCTTTCCTTTAAGAACAGTATTATCACCTAGCTCCACTGATGAACCATTGAAGCCAACCAATAACGTTGTTTTTGTTGAATTCGTTAAAGTAGGTTGATTTGCCTTGGATTGAGTGACTGCTGAGGCAGGTACAAAATCACTTTTATCGTTAAACAAAGGTGCAACAAAAGCTGTTAAAACGGCTACAGACAAAACAAGAATACCAACACTAGCTAAACGTGCATACTGAGGCATACCGTTTGTATTAGGCATTAGTACATCAAATGCACTTTTGAATTTGTCTAGAATAGAGTTACTTTGCTTAGAATTGTCGCGAGCATCTTCAGCATCAATCATATTTAATACAGATTTCAGTCGCTCTTCTGTTGGTGCAATAGCGCTTTTATCCAGAATGGAATGATCTGCAGAAACTGCTTGTTGCATCTGCTGTTCAATTTCTATTTGCTTTCGCAGAGAAGGATATGACACCAATGCTTTTTCAAAAAACACCTGATCATCTACTGAAAGTTTGCCAATAGCGTACCATGGTATCAGTTCTAAAACCTTTTCAGGTATAAAACCTTCACTGTTGTTAGTATTGTTATTCATGTTATGTAATAAAGTCTTCATTGCTGACAATAGCTTTTAGGTGTTTTCTAGCGTAAAACATTCGGGTTTTAACCGTGTTTTCCGAAACATCTAACATCTCTGAAATATCTTTAATTGAAAGCTCTCGAAAATAAACAAGCTCTATAACTTCTCTGTGCTTGTCACTTAATTTACCGATATCTTTAACTAATTGCTCGTTCCTTTCAGAGACAGCCATTTCATCATCTGGCTGAAGATCAGTATCCTCAATATTTAATTGCTCAAAATTATCGTCTTGTAATACTTCTTTATTCTTTCTCAGGTACCCAATCATGCGGAACCTTGCGATAGAATGTATCCATGTAGAAGGTTGGGATAAACCAGAAAATGTACCTGCTGATTTCCAAACTTCAATCATCGCTTCGTCAGCAATATCTGCTGCTAAGGCAATGTCATTCTTTAGCATACGGCTACAAAACTTAATCAACCGAGGTTGAAAAATCGTATATAGCTCGGTGAATGCATCTCTGTCACCGTCGGCAATTCTTTTGAGAAGTATCGCGTCTTTCTCCGCTCTACTTCCTGCCGGCTGTTTATTGTTTTTATCTGCACTCATTAACTATGTGATCTCTACGCAATAAAATGTTCAAAAATATTGTACTATTTTTTAAATAAAAAAAGTTTCCGTAATTTACCACAAATATATGAACCTTTTTCAAATGAATTGTTACTTAGTGTGCGTGAGATGAGTTAAGTGGGCTTAATTAATCAAAGGGGATTTAGTTGACCGACCAAATTTAAGTATATTTTTACTAAAAAATGTACTTTACCTTCTCCCTCGCAACTTTAAGCGGACTTTATGTCCGCTTTTTTTTGCTTAATCAAAATTTCCGTTACAATAAAACATTAATCTTTAAGGTTTATAATAATGCGGAAAAACAGTACTCAACACCTTAGCTTCGGATTCGTTATGGATCCTATCAGCGACATCAATATAAAAAAAGACAGCACTTTTGCAATGATGTTAGAGGTACAACGCAGAAACCATGATCTCTTCTACATAACTCAATCGGATATATTTTTAGAGAATCATATAGTTTATGCAAATGTTACGCCTATAAAGGTAGTAGATAATTCAGATAAATGGTACGAATTAGGAAAACCTAGTGTAATACCACTTCACGATTTGTCGTGTGTGTCGATGAGAATAGATCCGCCTTTTGATATGGAATATATCTATTCCACATATCTTTTAGAATTAGCAGAAAAAAAAGGATGTTTAATTATCAATAAACCTTCCAGTATACGGTCTGCTAATGAGAAACTCTTTACGGCACAATTCCCAGGCTGTGGTCCAGAAACTCTAGTCAGCAGTGATATGGAGCGTATCAAAGCATTTCATGAGAAATTAAAACATATTGTGGTAAAGCCATTAGATGGCATGGGTGGTTCGATGGTTTTTCAGATTCGAGAAAATGACGCGAACCGTAGTGTAATTCTTGAAACAATCACTCAACACGGGAATCAAACGGTCATGGCGCAACGCTTTCTTCCTGAATTTAAGCAAGGTGATAAGCGCATATTGATGATAAATGGCAAGCCTTTTCCGCATGGTTTATCTAGAATACCCGCAAAAGGTGAAAGTAGAGGCAACCTAGCCGCCGGTGCTACTTCTGAAGGCAGAGACTTAACTGAACGTGAAATTGAAATCTGTAACATCGTAGGACCAACCTTAAAAGAAATGGGATTAATGTTTGTTGGTTTAGATGTAATCGGTGATTATTTAACGGAAATCAATGTTACCAGCCCAACTTGTATACGTGAATTAGATACAATCTATTCCGCAAACATTGCTGGCTTACTCATAGACGAAATAGAGCAAGAACTAACAGGAAAAACAAAATGAATACACGTGTGAAATGGTTAGATAATATGAGTTTTGTTGGTGAATCACCAAGCGGGCATTCTGTTGTCATGGATGGACCACCAGAAGCAGGCGGGCGAAACCTAGGGGTTCGACCTATGGAAATGTTGCTGCTTGGCTTGGGTGGATGCTCTTCCTTTGATATCGTTTCAATGTTAAAAAAAGGCAAACAGGATCTTGTTGATTGTGAAGTCGAAATCACAGCAGAACGAGCAGACTCAGAGCCAAAGGTATTCACCAAAATTCATCTGCATTTTATAATTTCAGGAAACGATCTCTCAGAAAAAAGAGTGGCTCGTGCTATAGACTTATCGGCGGAGAAATATTGCTCGGCATCGATCATGTTAGGAAAAACCGCTGAAATTACACATGATTACGAATTAAAACCAACTTAAAAGACACCCCCCTACTTTTATAAGGTTTTACAACTTCACTCTTTGAGCAGTCATTGATTGTCACATAATGTAATTTCCGTTAACGTTATAACAATATATTAATAGTCCTCTATTAATTATTTTATGTGGAAGGTGAGAAAATATAAGAACCCAACATATTTTGCATATATTAAAAAAACTGATAGCAGGTAGTGTCTAGATTTGGCCTAAGCTTCCAACTCATCTATAATGCCACCGCCGAATAAAATCAATAATTAAATTAAGGCATTTCAGGGGATACATCTTCTTATGAAGTCATACACTAAAATCTATATTTGCTTGGTGCTTTTATTTTTACAAAGCAATGCACTGGCCACCAAAAATATTCATGACAAGCAAATAATACAAGCATATAACCTGCTAGTTAAAAAGCCCGTAGAAAAAATTGCGATTAAGAACAACAAGACTAAGCTAGTTAATGTAAAAAGACAAAATAGAACGCCACAAATAAATGCTACCTTGATGGCAAAAAAACAAATCAATAAAAAATATCGTTGGGGAGGTACAAACCCACATACGGGTTTTGATTGCAGTGGATTAATGCAATATGCCTACAAAGCTTCAAAAATATATTTACCAAGAACCGCAGCAGCTCAGTACAAACATACTAAGCGTATCGCAATGAAGAATTTACAAGTAGGTGATTTGATATTTTTTCATACGCGCAGAACTCGCGCTCGAGTGAATCATGTTGGGATTTATTTAGGAGGGGGTAAATTTATACATGCACCTCGAAGAGGCAAATTAGTATCTATTAGCGATTTAAATAGCTATTGGCGAAAAAAGTTAATTGGCGCAGGGCGTGTTTAAACGATTCATTTCACCCGTGATTCTCTTTCTAAGATATACACTTTCAGACCTCAAATATAATCAAAAAAGCAGCAAATTCTGATTTTATTATCACTCAAAAATTCACAAAACAAAAAACTCATCAGAGTTATCAGTCTTTACACGTTTACTTTTTACCATTCTCCTATTACTAAAATTCAGAAATAAAATTTTAGTTTTGGATTAATACTTCGCCATGGGTCTTATGGAGAAAATAATAATTTTCATTTCTTCCTGAAAAAATTTGGTTTTACACTATATTCTTTATGGATACATAACTTTTAATTATTACGTATCGTTATTTGAAATCATTTGAAGTGAATTAAATTATAATTTAAGGAGGCAAGATGAGTACAATCGCATTATTACCAATGCTTTTAGGGCTATTCGGCTTAGGTGGTGCTTTTTATCTATATAGTGAGATAAAGAAGTATCCTGGCGGTGAAGATAAAATAGCAAAAATAGCTGATCAAATACATTTAGGTGCAATGGTTTTCATGCGCCGCGAATATAAAATTCTCGGCATCTTTTGTGCTGTAATCTTAGTGTTAATATTGTTTTCTGATCTTGGATGGAAAACTGCACTTTCTTTTATTGTTGGTGCACTAACTTCGGCGTTAGCCGGATATATAGGAATGTATACCTCAACCAAAGCCAATGTCAGGACTGCGGTAGCTGCCTCAACAGAGGGTGTATCTAGCGCTCTAACAGTGGCCTTCTTTGGTGGCTCAGTAATGGGATTAACGGTTGCCTCCATGGGCTTACTTGGACTAGGTTTTTTATACTTGCTGTTTGGTGGAGACCCGCACACAGCTCACGTAATTCACGGTTTTGGTATGGGTGCGTCTAGTGTTGCTTTGTTCTCTCGCGTTGGTGGTGGCATCTTTACTAAAAGTGCGGACGTAGGTGCTGATCTAGTCGGCAAATTAGAAGCTGGTATACCTGAAGATGATCCTCGCAACCCAGGTGTTATCGCAGATAATGTGGGTGATAATGTAGGTGATGTGGCTGGCATGGGCTCAGATATTTTTGAATCTTATTGTGGTTCAATAATCGCTACTATTGCTCTAGCTTCAACAATGACTGCAACATCTTTAACTCAGTTAAGTGCGAGTCAAGATCAGTTGATGTTTTTACCATTAGCGTTAGCATCCTTTGGCTTAATTTGTTCAATGATTGGTATATTTATTGTTAAACAATCATCTGAAAAATCTCCGGAAGTGGCACTTAGGACTGGAACGATTGGGTCCTCTTTGTTATTCATTTTAATTGCTCTTGCGTTAATTGCAGCAATGGGAATGAGTGCAAAAGTCTGGGGGGCAGTTTTGGTCGGCGCGGTTGGTGGAATCATCATAGGCTTGGTAACTGAATACTATACGTCAGGTTCTCCAGTAACTAAGGTGGCTAAGGCAGGTGAAACGGGGCCTGCGACGGTAATGATTTCAGGTCTCTCAATAGGTATGGAATCAGTTGTAATTCCTGTATTAACTATCTGCGGAATTATCTTGATCTCTAGTTATCTTTCAGGCTTGTATGGAGTTGCAATATCTGCTGTTGGAATGCTTGCCACGGTAGGTATCACAATGGCTATCGATGCTTATGGTCCAGTAGCAGATAACGCCGGTGGCATTGCTGAAATGGGAGGAATGGGTGCTGATACCAGAGAAATTACTGATTCGCTAGATGAACTAGGAAATACTACCGCGGCAATTGGTAAAGGTTTCGCTATTGGTGCAGCCGCTTTGGCAGCATTAGCAATTATCTCAGCATTTATCGAAACCATATCAAGTCAGAAAACTGATTTTAGTTTGCAAATTAACGACCCATTGGTTTTAGCTGGCATGTTTTTAGGTGGCATCTTCCCTTTCTTAATCTCTGCAATCACCATGAATGCTGTGGGTGAAGCAGCTTTTGATATGATCAAAGAGATTCGCAGACAATTCAAAGAAATCCCAGGACTTCTTGAAGGTACTGCAGAACCAGATACGGAGAGATGTGTGGATATTGCCACTACAGCAGCGTTAAAACGAATGATACTACCGGGTGTTTTAGCTGTTTTCTCACCAGTAATTGTAGGCTTTGTTTTAGGGCCAGAAGCCTTAGGCGGAATGCTTGGTGGAGCCTTAATCTGCTGTGTATTATTAGCGCTGACAATGGCGAATGCAGGTGGAGTTTGGGACAACGCAAAGAAACATGTTGAAAAAGGCAACATGGGTGGTAAAGGCTCAGAAGCTCATGCGGCAGTGGTGGTAGGAGATACTGTTGGCGATCCTTTCAAAGACACATCTGGCCCATCAATGAACATTCTGATTAATGTAATGGCGATTGTTTCGTTAGTAATCGCACCATTACTGGTGTAAATTTTGTTAATCAGAGTATTACCAATACAGTTCGTATCTCAATGGAGGTACGGGCTGTATTGTTATTAGTTCTTGAAAGATTCGATAAAACCAAACAACATTCCAATTAGAATTAGAATAAGCGCTACAAACCAAAGATAAAAACCAGATCCAAATTCTTGGATAAATACTTTTTCGTAATTAACTCCAGTTGGAATTTCATAAAATATAAACGAGCAACTAGCTAATGTGATTGCTAGTAAACTTAGTAGTAATGCAACTCTAGGATGATCATTGACTAACAATAAAGCCAAGAGATTTAAGGGGTTAGCATACCAAGCAACTTGTAAAAAGACTAAACCCATCCAACCCGTCACTAACACCCAAAAACCATAAATATCTTCAGCTGAAGTAAAAAATATCGGCAAGAAAAGTGATATTGAAAAACAAAGTAAGCCTAAAAATATCAGCAAATTCATACAGAGCCTACAAAAAGAAACTTGTTTAACTTTAGGGCAATTTAAATAATTTGCATTCATCGTATTAACTTAAATGAAATAGAAAAATGATTCTGTAAAGTTATTTCAAATGGTCTAATTATTATGACAAAGCCCATAGAACATGCACACAACAGACCATCTGTCGCATTTTAGGTTATGTGTTAGGCAAATTATCTTATAATTGGAATCATAAAAAATTTAATACAAAAATAACAATAACTATCAGTATTTAATGAAAAGTTTCTTCACACAATCGATAAGTCGAATGGTAATGGCGAGTTTTGTCTTCGTTCTATTGTTACCGCTTGGGTTTATTATTTCATATTTGAACCAACATTCATGGAATAGTGCAAAACAAGAACTTCAAGAAAAACATCTGCTTATCGCAAAGAGTATGGAAAAGCCGATCCTGCAATATGTAGATACTTACCAAAAAGCATTACAAGTATTCTTAGATACTTCCAAATTTGCTAACACTACTGAGGCACAACTAAAACCATTAATGGATGAATTCGCTAATTCACTAGATAATATATCGACTGTTTCGTACTCATCTGTCAGTACAGGTAAAACTTACATCAGCATCAACAATAATTACAAAGTAAGAGACAGTATCAATATTAAACCTTTCAATTACCACACTACAGAAAGTAAATACCGTAAATACGATGTGTCAAATTCAATTTCGAATGTAATTAGAAGTAGCGTATCAAGAAAACCCGTTGTAGTGATGAGCAATCATATCATTGCTAATGATAAAAATAAGAAAGGAACAGTATTTGTCGAATTAGAATTGGCTCCTATTGCTGATATGTGTCGAAAAATACGTTTCGGTAAAAAAGGACATTGTGCGATTACAGATAAAAAAGGCCAAGTTATCGCTCATCCTAATGCTGATTTAGAAGCTGAAATCTATAATATTTCTAAAATAGGCATTTTAAATAAATTAAGAGAATCGAAAAACGGTATTTGGTCATTTAAATCACCACATCTAAATGAAGAGGTTATCGCAGGATATAATACTGTAGAAGGTTTAGGCTGGGGAATCATAATCCCACAGCCTGCATCAGAACTAGAATCCCCTTTCAAAGCAGTAATAAATACCGTTTTAACGTGGCTCGCTGTAGGCATAATTATTTCACTACTTGTAGCTTATATTTTAGCGCACCAAATTACTAAGCCTTTGAACTCATTAGTGATTAAATCAAAAGAAATTGGAATACGAGCAGATACCTTCAATCTTGGTGCTATCCCTAAAAACAGCCCTAATGAAGTATCGGAATTATGGAATGCGCTATCAGCATTGGTAGATAGATTGCACGATTCAAATAAAGAAGTAAGAAAACTAAACTATTCTTTGAGTAAAGACATAGAAAAAGCAACTGCGAAGTTAAGAGCGACAAATTTACATTTATATAAAATGAGTAGCCTTGATCATCTGACTAAAATTGCAAACAGACGTTACTTTGAAGATTCGTTAAAGAAAATATTCAAAAGCAAGCCTAATGAGAATGTTGGCATCATCGTGATAGATGTCGATAAATTTAAGTTTATTAATGACCATTATGGCCATGAAGCAGGAGATTTAGCGCTTAAGCATATCGCTAATATCATGAAACAAGGAACACGTGGTAAAGACATTCCCGCTAGATTAGGTGGTGATGAATTTGTAGCCTATATTCATAATTGCCAGGATAAAGCACTTGCTCAAGTTGCAGAAAATCTTCGTAAGAAAGTTCAAAATCAGCCTATTGAATGGGAAGGTGAACAGATTCAATTATCACTATCGGTTGGAACAGTAAATTGTCATGCAAGTGAGAATTATACGTTAGACCAATTATTAAAATTTGCTGATGAAGCCATGTATGAATCTAAAGAAGCTGGACGTAACAGTGTTTCTTCATACAAGTTTAAAACCACTGAACAAACAAACCCTAATCAAGAAAAAATGAATAAAATTGAAGAGCTTGAGCGTAAAATTGAAGAAAGCAAAGCTCGAGAAAAAGCCATGAGAGACGAAGCGAATATAAATGCTTTAATAGCTCAACAACACCAAGATGACTCTTTAGATATTGAAATGCTAATTGATGAATTACCACATCAACCAGATGAGCTAACAGAAGAAATACTCGCTGAGAAAGAAGTAACTGCTCCTGAAAATGTGGGTACGCACTGGATACATGCTAAATAATCTCAGCATTTAATCAAAAAGACACCCCCCTACTTTTGAATGATATTACGTTTTTGTAGTTTAAAAACGTAAATAGAATTTATGCAGTCTAGACTGTTTTACACGCCATCATTACAAAACTGTAAATCTTAGATGATTAATGTGCCTCATCCCAATTAATACCAGTATCAGTATCAACTATCAAAGGTACTGCTAACTCTGTAGCGTTTACCATTCTTTCAATAATACTTCTATTTACAGTTTCTAATTCATCTTCAGCTACTTCAAAAACTAACTCATCATGCACTTGCATGATCATTTTAGTTTTTGTTTCTCCATAACGAAGCCAATCGCTGACAGCGATCATCGCTATTTTTATAATATCTGCGGCTGTACCTTGCATGGGAGCGTTGATTGCGGTGCGTTCTGCATGCTGCCTTAACATCCCATTTCGCGCATTAATATTTGGTAAATATAATCTTCGACCAAATAAGGTTTCAACATACCCTACTTCTTTAGCCTGTTCACGGGTGTCTTCCATATAGTGTTTTACACCGGGATAGCGTTGGAAATATAGTTTCACGTATTCAGCTGCCTCTGTTCTAGAGACGTTGAGTTGTTTCGCCAAGCCAAATGCAGACATCCCATATATCAAACCAAAGTTAACGGCTTTTGCAGCACGACGCTGCTCTGTTTTCACACTATCTAATGCAACAGAAAAGATTTCAGCAGCTGTCGCTTGGTGAATATCTTTACCTTGAGAAAAAGCTTCCAATAAGCGCTCATCATTAGATAGATGAGCCATAATACGTAATTCTATTTGTGAATAGTCAGCCGCCAGAATCTTAAAACCCTCAGGTGCAATGAAAGCTTGACGAATCCGTCTTCCCTCTGCGTTTCTAATTGGTATATTTTGTAGATTTGGATTACTTGAAGACAATCGACCAGTAGCAGCAACCGCCTGTTGATAGGATGTATGTACTCGGCCCGTACTCGGGTTTATCTCCAGTGGTAACTTATCAGTATAAGTAGATTTTAATTTGCTTAAGCCGCGATGCTCTAATAACCATCTTGGTACATCATGTTCTTCAGCCAGTTCTTGCAACACATCCTCAGCAGTTGAGGGCTGTCCTTTAGGTGTTTTACGAATAACGGGGAGATTTAACTTCTCTTCATTAAAGAAAATATCTTGAATCTGTTTGGGCGAACCTAAATTGAATGTCTCACCCGAAGCTTCAAAGATATCTGATTCTAATTCAGACATTCGCTTGGCTAATTCACCACTTTGCTTTTCGAGCATTTTTGCGTCTACCAAAACACCAGTACGTTCGATATCAGAGAGCACTTTTGACAATGGGATTTCAATATCTCGATATAGCTGTTCTTGACCTTGCTTTGCCTTTAATTGTGGCCATAAAAAATTATGCAAGCGAAGCGTCATATCAGCATCTTCTGCTGCATAAAACGCGGCTCCACGCGTAATTTTTGCTTCCTGGCCCTCTACTTCTTCAGTGGTATCCTCTAGATTCACTTGATTAAACGTTAGTTGCTTTTTACCTTTACCAGCAACATCTTCAAATTTAATATTAGTGTGCCCAAGATGCTTAAAGCATAATGTATCCATATCATGCCGGTTAGATACAGAATCTAAAACGTATGATTCAAGCATGGTATCGTGTCGAATGCCTTTTAATTCAATCCCATGATTAAGCAATACAGAACGGTCATATTTAAGATTTTGACCTACTTTAAGTATGGTTGCGTCTTCTAATAACGGTTTCAACTTCGCTATTGTCGATACAAAATCTAATTGCTTAGGCGCACCAACGTAATCATGCGCCAATGGTAAATACGCGGCTGTACCAGCTTTGATACAAAAAGACATACCCACAACCTTTGCATTCATATAAGCAAGATCGGTTGTTTCGGTGTCAAATGCAAAAAGCTTAGATGTTTTTAAGTCTTTCAGCCAATTATCTAGCTGTTCTTCGGTTAGGATTGTTTGATAATCAACTTCATCAATAACTTCAACTGTTGGAATAACATCGTCATCGACACTTTCACTGTTTTTAGCAGGGTTTTCGCTAAGTTTAATGGGTGTGTCTGAACTGGACTGTAGATTACTTAAACGTGTTCTAAAACCATACTTTTGATAGAGTTCTGCAAGAAGTTGTTTCTTTTCTTCATTAAAGCTTAGAGTATTTGGTGAAACATCGATATCAAGATCACATTTAATAGTCACAAGATCATAGGACAAAGGTAAAAACTCTAAAGAAGCACGAAGGTTTTCACCAATTTTTCCACTAAAACCATCCGCGTTCTTCATGATATTTTCTAAAGAATCATGTTCAGCAAGCCATTTAACTGCCGTTTTTGGTCCTACTTTTGGCACACCCGGAATGTTATCTGCGGTATCCCCCATCAAGGCTAAATAGTCACGAATTCTTTCTGGTGGAACACCGTATTTATCAATAACGCCTTGACGATCATGAAAACTATTTGACATTGTGTTGATAAGACTGATCTGATCATCAACTAACTGGGCCATATCTTTATCACCAGTAGATATAATCACATCCCCATCATATAACTTTGACATCGTACCGATAACATCATCCGCCTCTACACCTGGCATGACAATCATCGGATAACCTTGCGCTTCAATGATTTCGTGCAAAGGGGCTATTTGATCGCGTAATTCATCCGGCATAGGGGGGCGAGTAGCTTTGTACTCGGGATACATATCATTTCGAAAGGTTTTGCCTTTTGCATCAAAAATCACTGCCATATGATCTGGTTGATAATCTTTTCTTAGCTTATCCAACATGTTTAGCACACCATGGATTGCATTTGTTTGCATTCCATCAGGACTGGTTAAGGACGATGGCAAGGCGTAAAAAGCTCGGAATAGATATGATGAGCCATCCACTAAAACAAGTGGTTTCTGTGATTTA
This sequence comes from uncultured Cocleimonas sp., assembly GCA_937974135.1. Lineage (GTDB taxonomy): Bacteria > Pseudomonadota > Gammaproteobacteria > Thiotrichales > Thiotrichaceae > Cocleimonas. The sequence goes on from CALJIH010000006.1 coordinate 13,427, forward strand.
CTGGATCTGTTTTCTGACATATTTTTACATTACTGTTTTGGGGTTTGATGCACAGTTTTGATATACTGATTGTACATATATAGTTGAGTATAAAACATGTCATCTCCAACAGCACCAACCATTCCTGAATTTAAAATCCCTGTTACAGCACAAATTGAGTCTTTATCACCGCATTACACTGAAAAAGAAAAAGAAGCCGTTAAAGATGAAATAAAACAGTTATTAAAAGAGCAAGATGCTGTGTTAGTTGCTCATTATTATGTCGATCAAGATCTACAAGAATTAGCAGAAGAAACAGATGGTTATGTTTCGGACTCTTTAGATATGGCTAAATTTGGTAATGAACATCCGGCAAAAACGTTAATTGTTGCTGGTGTTCGTTTTATGGGTGAAACTGCAAAAATACTTAACCCTGAAAAACGTGTGTTGATGCCAACGCTCGAAGCAGAATGTTCATTAGATTTGAGCTGCCCTATTGAGGAATTTGCACCATTTTGTGATGCAAACCCGGACCATACGGTCGTTGTATATGCAAATACGAGTGCCGCGGTAAAAGCTCGGGCTGATTATGTGGTCACTTCAGGCATTGCACTTGATTTAGTTACTTGGTTGGGCAAACAAGGTAAAAAAGTACTTTGGGCACCTGATAAACACCTGGGTCACTACATTCAAAAAGTTTCTGGCATCGAAATGTTACGCTGGCAGGGTGCTTGTATCGTTCATGATGAATTCAAAACACGATCTTTGGGTGATCTAATAGAAAAACATCCAGATGCAGGAATTCTAGTTCACCCCGAATCCCCAGAGGAAATTATTGCATTAGCCGATGTTGTGGGGTCAACCACTCAAATCATTAATGCAGCAATGGAATTACCCAACAAAAAGTTTATTGTGGCTACTGATAAAGGTATTTTCTATAAAATGCAGCAAAAAGCGCCTGATAAAGAGTTTATTCCTGCACCCACTCATGGCGACGGTGCTACGTGTGTCAGTTGCGCCCATTGTCCGTGGATGGCAATGAATGGTCTGCACAATCTTTTAGAAGTGTTAAAAAGTGGTAAAAACGAAATATTCGTTGATGAAGATGTTCGAGTAAACGCACTTAAATCAACACAAAAGATGTTAGATTTCGCCAAAATGCAGTCTATGAGCAAAATATCTGCTTAGATTAGGTAAAAAAGACAGTTCTGTTGAGCTTGTCGAATACACCCCCCTACTTTTGGGCATTTTATATTCTTGATCAGAAATACCTGTTAATAGTGCCTTTACTAGCTTAAAGACTATCAGAATAAAACACACGCTTATCGGAGATATATTGAATCTATGAGCCTCACACTGTTTAATTAGCTCTATAAACGTGTGCGTTAAGCACCTTAATCAATAAATATAATAATTTTGGGTCAATATCATGTATTTAATTCTATCTCTACTTTTAGCTGTTGGAATTTCCGTTTTTGCTGTTAGTAAAATTGCTGAAATGCTTCATGCAAAAAAACCAGGCATGGAACGTATATTTCTAGCTTCACTTATAGGTGGTGTAGCAGCATTTCTTACGCTTGTAGCTTTAAGTGCGCTAGTAAAAAATGTTGACCCAATGATAATGATGATTCTGTCTATTTTGGCAATGTTTATCGTTTCAACGTTAGCATTTAAATCAATTAATCAAATGTCTTGGTCAGGTGCAATCACAACCAATATCGCCAATATTGCCCTTGTGCTTATGACCATTACCGCAGCAGTGGTATTAAATGGAGAGTCTATAGACAAAGTAATTAAATCTGTTCAAAACACTTTCAATGCGAATACAGTTATTGTTGAAAATATTGCCGAAGGTAATACTGATATCGCTGCAATTACCGATGAAATAAACAGCCAGACTGAACTTATGGAATCTGATGAAGAAGTTGCTTTGGAGGACGAGGACTATGAACCAACCTTTAAAGAGGTTGATTTACTTCCAGCTGGAACGGTTAAAGAATTAGAAGCAAAAAAGAATAAAGTCTACAAAGCACCTAAGTTTCGTGTCATTAGTTTAAATAACGCACGGTCAGCAGTTGGAAAAAATATCCGTATTAAAAATACCAACGGTACAAGTATCACTGGAGCTTTAAAAAATATCAGTGCTAATGACTTGATTATCGAGCAACGCATTAATGGTGGACTTGCTACAACTCCCATCTCATTTGCTAAAATAGAGAAATTGGAAGTTTATCGTTAGTTTATTAACTATTTAAATACATCCAAAAGGCCTGATTAAAATCAGGCCTTTTGTTTATCTAACCTAGCTTGATACATTTTTAATAAGGTATTCATCGTCATCGTGGCAACATCACTACCTCCAAGATTGCCTAAGATGGTAATACAAGGAATGTCGATATCCTCATGGTGTTTCCATAAATAACTTTTAGACTCACTTGCACCAGAACAACCGACTGGCATAGCAATAATCAATGCGGGGGTTTTAGCGTTCTCCTCATCTTTTTTTGTTTCTTTGAGTATTTCAATTAATCTAAACAATGCAGTGGACTCTTTTCCAATAACAACACAACTGTCTGCTAAATAAGGTTTCCACAACTCTACTGCAACCATACTTCTTGAGAGTTTGCTCGATTTTGCTTGCGAAATTACATTTGCTTTATTGATTAAACAAATCGGCTCATCTGCTAAGTATTTTTGCTTTATGCCTGCAGCAACCATATCGGTATCACACAATAGGTCAAAGCCTTCCTCGAAAGCCTCAAATGACTTCTCGATAGCATTTTCACTAATACGCAAATCATCAACAATCGTTAAATCACCAGAAGCAATAACAATATGTTGGGCTAATTCTTTTTCTAATGAAGATAAATGCGATAAATCAGTTTTTTCTTCAACTTCTTTTAAAGCATGTTTTTGAATTATTTTTGGGTTTTTTTCGTATTTTAACATTCACTAGCATTATCAATTCTTAGAAATCAATAATGATCCGTTGGAATAATAAAAGAAATTATAGGGGATAAATTTAGTTTAAGTGCTAAAAAAGAGATGTTTTTATATATTAAAAGCATTCAAATCTTTTATAAATAACTCAAACAGAAATTTAATATAGCCGCTGTATAGAGTTCATAATAGGGATTTAAAGACTCACTCAATGTATCGTTAACTTTTTACATAGCACTAATGTCAACACTTAGATAAAATATAGTCCATTTGGTATTAAATGTGATCACTCATGTCTGACCCTGTTTTTGAAACTAACCTAAAGCATTTAAGCTTAATAACACGAGGCAAAGTACGCGATATATATGATATTGATGACAAGCATATGTTACTTGTTACTACTGATAGATTATCAGCGTTTGATGTAGTTTTACCCGAACCAATTCCAAATAAAGGAATTGTTTTAACAAAAGTGTCAAACTTTTGGTTCGACAAACTGTCTCATATAGTCCCGAATCATTTTGCTGATTTAACACTAAATGATCTCAAGTTAACTAAAGCTGAACGCACAATGCTCGAAGGTCGAAGTGTCATTGTTAAAAAAATGAAGACTTTACCTGTGGAAGCAATTGTTCGTGGATACATCATTGGATCTGGCTGGAAAGATTATCAAGCTACTGGACAAGTGTGCGGAATAGAATTAGCTGGGGATTTGCAACAAGCTGAGAAGTTACCTGAAGTGTTATTTACACCTTCTACCAAAGCTGAAGTAGGTGGCCATGATGAAAATATCAGTTTCAAAAGAATGCATGCATTAGTTGGTGGTTTTTTAGCGGATGAAGTAAAACGGATCAGTTTACAACTTTACCAAGAAGCTTCTGAATATGCCTTAAGCAAAGGAATTATCATTGCAGATACAAAATTTGAGTTTGGTTTAGATGAAAATGGACGCCTAACGCTGATAGATGAGATATTATCTCCAGATTCTTCGCGTTTTTGGCCGGCAAGCGAATATCAAGTTGGAACAAGTCCACCATCGTTCGATAAACAATTTATTCGCGATTATTTAGAAACTTTAGATTGGGACAAAACTCCACCAGGCCCACATTTACCAAGGGAAATTTTGGAAAAAAGTGCTGAGAAGTACCAAGAAGTAGCCTCGCTATTGATTGGCTAATAAAATAGTGCATGAATGTGATAACTATCATTTTACTGTATAGTTATCTTAATATTATAAAAAAGTAATTAGAGCCTTTGAATGAGTGCAACAATAGATAAAAAACCAATTTTGCCGGGGTTCATTAGCCTTTTATTGGTTATTGCATTAGGGGTATCACTAGCAAAACTGATGTGGTTGATAATTACTCCACAACAGCAATTAGTGCTTAAGCCTCAAAACAATAAAGTTGCTTCTCTGAACAAAAAGGAAACAACTAATTACGGCAAGCTCATTGCAGATCAACATATTTTTGGTGAGGTGGTCATCAAGAAAAAACCTGTTAAACCAAAAAAACAGACTGTAAAAGTTGTAAAGCCAAAAGCACCCAAAGTTAAACTAAATGCTAAGCTGCATGGGATAGTAGCTTATAAATCCCAAGAAGGTTTTGCTCTTATATCAAATAATAATGCTCGTCAAAAAGTTTATGCCAAAGGTGATACATTACAGGAAGGGGTTACAATTAGCGATATCCTCCCAACAAAAGTCTTAGTTGATAATAATGGTATTGTTGAAGAGTTACTTATTCCAAAGAAGATTAAAACAAATAAATCAAGGGCGTCACAAAAATCAGGGACTAGATCACTGGCAAACTTACCTAAATATACGGCTACTCCTTTGCCAACAGGTGATGTTCCACAAGCAGGAGCGAAGCCTGATTTAAATCAATTTAGACAAGAAATATTGGCAAATCCACAAAAACTAACGGATATAGTTAGAGCATCACCGGCGGTAATTAATGGTGAATTTATTGGATTTCGTGTTCGTTCTGGCAAAAATAGGAAACTCTTTAGGCAGCTCAACTTTCGTGCAAATGACATTATTACTGAAGTTAATGGCATTGTGTTAGATGATGCTAATAAAGGAGTCCAAGTTCTTGGAGAACTAGAAAGTGCGACAAACCTATCTATAAAAGTAAAGCGTGGTAATCAAGAAGTGTTTATAGACCATAGTTTTTAAAATCACAGCCAGACTTGATTAGCAGAAATTTTGGATGAAATTAATCACAGCTTTAACTCTTTATATTCTAATCCTCTTTTGTAATGCGTGTGAATCTAGCTCTACCCCAAAAACTAACAATGATAATTTGAAAAGCTTATTGTATGGAAAAACAATGGGGACGAGTTATAACATAGCTATCATCCATTCAAGCAAACTCAATATAGATAATAAATCACTGCAACAAAAAATAGATAATTTACTTTTAAAGTTAAATCAACAAGTTTCAACCTACATAAAAAAATCTCAAATAAGTCAATTCAACGAAAATAAAAACACTGAATGGCAAACCATTGATTATGACTTTTTTTCTATTCTAGAAGCCGCTCAAAATATTAGTAAAGTGAGTAATGGCTCATATGATGCAACTATTTCACCATTAATTGAGCTCTGGGGCTTTGGTGTAAAAGAGCAGAATAAACCTCCAACAAAGATACAAATAGATTCTGTAAAGTCAAAAGTTGGCTATAAATTCTTAGAATTAGAACCCACGAAAAACGCTATTAAGAAAATAATTCCTGAGATGCGCATAGACCTCTCGAGTATTGCAAAAGGCTATGCCGTAGATCTCATTAGTCATTTTTTAACAGAACAAGGTTTAACAAACCACTTAATTGAAATTGGAGGAGAACTCAAAGCTAATGGTTTAAATCAAGAGAATAAAAAATGGCGTATAGCTGTGGAACAACCAAACTTAAGCGTAAGCATTACTCAAAATGGCATAGAAATAAGCAACTTAGCAGTAGCTACTTCTGGTGATTATCGTAACTTCTTTATCGAAGATGGAATAAGGCGATCACATATTATTAACCCTAAAACTGGCTATCCCATCAAGCACAATCTAGCTTCTGTTACTGTATTACATGAATCAGCAACCATGGCAGATGGTTATGCAACTGCCATTTTAGTTCTGGGAGAAATTGAAGGTAAAAGATTCATTAAAGAAAATAATATTGATGCGTTAATGGTTATTCGAAAAAACGATAAATATAAGTTCTGGAGCAATTCAGAATTATTTAATTGAATTTATCTTATTCAAAACTACTTAAAAGTAGGGGGGTGTATTCGACAAATTCACATAACTGTTTTTTTAACTTTAAAAAGATAAAAAAAGGACACATAAAGCGTCCTTTAAAATATATTAAAAGTAATAATACTTAAGCTATTTTTTGATCTAACTCTCCACTTGCATAACGTTGTTGCATTACATCCAATGAAAGTGGTGTAATTTTTGCTGCATTACCTGCACAACCAAATGCCTCATATCTTGCTTTACAAATTTCGCTCATTGCTTTTGTAGATTCTTTCAAGAATTTACGTGGATCAAAATTTGAAGGATTATCACAAAAATTCTTACGAATAGATCCAGTTGAAGCCATACGTAAATCAGTATCAATATTTACTTTAGCCACACCATTTTTCAAACCTTCAACAATCTCAGGTACTGGCACACCATATGTCTGACCCATATCGCCACCATAGTTGTTGATGATATCCAACCAATCTTGTGGTACTGATGATGAACCATGCATAACTAAATGTGTGTTAGGTAGGCGTTCGTGGATCTCTTTAATACGATCAATCCTTAAAACATCACCGTCAGGCTCTTTGGTAAATTTATAAGCACCGTGAGATGTTCCAATTGCAATGGCTAGAGCATCAACATTGGTTGCTCGAACAAAATCTGCTGCCTCTTCAACAGAGGTAAGTAGCATATCCATATCAAGCTTTCCATCAGCACCATGACCGTCTTCTTCGCCCATTTCACCGGTTTCTAATGAACCTAAACAACCCAGTTCACCTTCAACTGAAACACCACCAGCATGCGCCATTTTTACAACTTCAGCTGTGACCGCTACGTTGTATTCAAAACTTGCAGGGGTTTTCATATCCGCTTCAAGAGATCCATCCATCATTACCGAAGTAAAACCAGATTGAATCGAACGCAAACAAACCGCAGGTTCTGAACCATGATCTTGATGCATTGCTATTGGGATATGTGGGTACATCTCATTTGCAGCCAATATCAAATGGCGCAAAAAAGGCTCTCCTGCATAAGCACGTGCTCCTGCAGAACCTTGTAAAATAACAGGTGAATTGGTCTCATCTGCTGCTTTCATGATGGCCTGCACTTGTTCCATATTGTTTACATTAAAAGCAGGCATGCCATAACCGTTTTCAGCTGCATGATCTAACAATTGTCTCATTGAGATTAATGCCATTGTTCTTCCTCTAAAATTCTTTTCATTCTGTACAGATAATACCCTAAAAAAACGATATTACGTAGTTCCAACTATCTATCTTACATGGTCACCAACGCGTACGACTTTCATTTGGTTGGTTCCACCATCTGAACCAGCACCCATCAAATCACCCCGTGTAATAATCACTAGATCACCACTATCAACAACATGGTCTTCCAACAAACGATCAACCACAATTTTATTTGCTTGTTGTGAATCCGTTATCTTTTTTCTTATCCAAACAGGGTAAACGCCACGATACATAACTGTTTTGCGGCAAGTTTTTTTATGGTTTGTCATCGCGTAAATTGGAATACCTGAACTAATTCTAGACATCCATAATGCGGTAGAACCCGATTCTGTTAATGCTCCAATTCCTTTAACACCCATATGGTTTGCAGCATACATGGTAGACATCGCAATTCCTTCATCAATACGATCAAAGCGCTTTCCAATCCGATGTTTTGACTTTTTCGACCATGTTGATTGCTCTGCTTCTGCGCAAATATCAGACATGGCACTGACAACCTTTTCAGGGTGTTTACCAACGGCAGTTTCACCCGAAAGCATCACCGCGTCTGTACCATCCATTACCGCATTAGCGACATCAAAAACTTCTGCGCGCGTTGGAATCGTATTCTCAATCATGGTTTCCATCATTTGCGTGGCAGTTATTACAGCGCAGTTTTTAGATCTAGCACGCTTAATTAGTTTCTTCTGAGTAAGTGGAAGGCTAGCATCTCCTATCTCTACCCCTAAATCACCACGTGCAACCATAATCACATCTGAAGCTTCAATAATTTGATCTAGCACGGGTTGCTCAACTGCTTCTGCTCGCTCAACTTTAGAAACTATAGCCGCATCACCACCAGCATCATGCATTAAGGAACGTGCTAAATCTAAATCTTCAGCACTTCGTGGAAAAGAAACTGCCAAGAAATCTACGCCAATTTTTGCCGCAGTTTTGATATCTTCTTTATCTTTTTCTGTCAAAGCTTCCGCAGAGATGCCACCACCACGTTTATTGATACCTTTATTGTTTGAGAGAACCCCACCAACAATAACCTTTGTATATATTTCATTACCCTTGACTTCACTCACTTGCAATACGATTCTGCCGTCATCTAGCAACAGTTCATCTCCTGCTACGACATCTCTTGGTAATTCTTTATAAGCAATACCAACTCTTTCAGCAGTACCTGATAACTTATCTAGACTCGAATCAAGAATGAATGTATCTCCATCATTGATGGTTACTTTATCATTCTCAAATCGTTCTATTCTGATTTTAGGACCTTGTAAATCGCCTAAAATTGCGACGACTTTATCTAATCTGTCCGCTGCGTCGCGTACCATTTGTGCGCGTTTAATGTGATCTTCTGCTTCACCATGTGAAAAATTCATGCGCACCACATCTACACCTGCAGCCAGCATTTTTTCAATTGATTCGGGAGTATCCGTTGCGGGGCCCATTGTTGCTACTATTTTAGTTCTTCTCATATTAATTCTTATCTGTATTTAAAGTAATTAAGTTAAATTTGTTTTATGACGGTGTTATGTTCTAGCCCTGTGCACGTTCTTCAAGCATTGCTACAACTGGTAGTTTCTTTCCTTCCAAAAATTCAAGAAAAGAACCTCCACCTGTCGAGATATAAGATACCTTGTCAGCAATACCATATTTATCAACCGCTGCTAAAGTATCTCCACCGCCAGCTACTGAGAAACCTTCTGACTCAGCTATAGCCATTGAAATTGTCTTCGTCCCTTCACCAAATTGATCGAATTCGAATACACCGACAGGGCCGTTCCATACGATAGTACCCGCATTTTTTATGACTTCTGCCAGTTCAGCAGCCGATTTAGGGCCTATATCGAAAACCATGTCATCAGCACCAACTTCATCAACATTCATTGTGGTTGCTGTTGCGCTTTCAGCAAATTCCTTGGCACAAACCACATCTACAGGTACTGGAATATCACCACCATTTGCTTGTGCTGCAGATTTTAATTCTCTTGCTGTTTCGACTAAATCTTCTTCATAAAGTGACTTACCAACATTGTGTCCTTCTGCTGCGATAAACGTGTTGGCAATACCTCCACCCACAATAAGTTGATCAACAACCTTTGATAATGATTCAAGTACGGTAAGTTTTGTTGAGACTTTAGAACCTCCCACCAAAGCAACCATTGGGCGCGCTGGATTATCTAAGGCTTTTCCAAGCGCTTCTAATTCACCTGCTAAAAGAGGACCAGCACATGCCGTCGGCGCAAACATACCTGCTCCATGTGTAGATGCCTGAGCACGATGCGCCGTACCAAATGCATCCATTACGTATACATCACATAAATTTGCATACTGTTTTGAGAGGGTTTCATCGTTGGCTTTTTCGCCAGCATTAAAACGCACGTTTTCAAGCAGAACTACTTCACCATCTGCAATATCCAGCGATTGATCAAGATACTCAGTAACTAAACTCACATCATTACCTAACAAGCCACTCATGTGATCAGCAACCGGTGCTAATGAAAACTCTGCTTCAGGAGAACCTTCAGTTGGTCTACCCAAATGAGACATAATCATCACTTTTGCTCCAGCTGCAACCGCTTTCTCTATAGTTGGCAAAGATGCTCGAATACGTTTATCTGACGTGACTTTTCCGTCTTTCACAGGAACATTTAAATCCTGTCGAATTAATACACGTTTACCTGCAAGATCGAGATCTGTCATTTTAATGACTGACATGGGGACTCCCTTTTAAGTTAATCTTTGTAAATAATAATTTATAAAATAATCAATCTATACAGATGGTCAAACCGATGCGAAATCAGTGACAACTTGGTAGCGCGAAAATGACAGCCCGTAATGTGTTTGTATTTAAAACCCACTAAAAGTGGGGGGGGTGTCTTTTTTAGATTAATTATTGAACGAATGAATTTATCTAAGCAAACAGGACCCATAATAGGGTCCTGTCATTATTCATGATTGAAAGTTAAATTAAGCTACATGCCCAACTAAACGTAACATGTTACATGTGTAACCATATTCGTTGTCATACCATGAAACTAATTTCACAAAAGTATCGTCTAATGCAATACCTGCACCGGCATCAAATATTGACGATGCACTAATACCACGGAAATCTGATGAAACCACTTTGTCTTCAGTGTATTGCAAAGTGCCTTTCATTGAACCTTCAGATGCTTCTTTAACCGCGTTACAAATTTCTTCATAAGTTGCTGGCTTGTCTAGTTCACAAGTAAGATCAACAACAGAAACATCAACTGAAGGAATACGAAAAGCCATACCTGTTAGTTTACCGTTTAATTCAGGAAGCACTACACCCACAGCTTTAGCTGCACCAGTAGAAGAAGGAATAATGTTTTCAAATACCGAACGACCACCACGCCAATCTTTATTCGATGGGCCATCAACGGCTTTTTGTGAAGCGGTTGCAGCATGAACTGTAGTCATTAAACCGCGTTTAAGACCCCAGTTATCGTTAATGATTTTCGCGATTGGGGCAAGACAGTTTGTTGTACATGAAGCGGCAGATACAATCTTCTGGTCAGCATAATCTTCGTGGTTAACGCCATAAACGAACATTGGCGTTCCATCTTTAGAAGGTGCTGATTGAACGACTTTCTTCGCTCCCGCATCAATATGAGCCTGACAACTTTCTTCAGTTAAAAAGAAACCAGTACAATCTAAAACTACATCAGCGTCTATATCACCCCACTTTAATTCAGCAGGGTTACGCTCAGCAGATAAACGAATTCGTTGACCATCAATAACAAAATAATCACCATCAACTTCAATTTCACCATCAAAACGACCATGAGCCGTATCGTATTTCAACATATAGGCGAGATAATCATTATCTAATAGATCGTTTATTCCAACCACTTCTAGGTTAGGAAAGTCTTTTTTTATTGCACGGAAAACCATGCGTCCGATACGTCCAAAACCGTTAATGCCGACTTTAATTGTCATTCGTTTCTCCTAGTATAAGTTTAATTTAATTAAATATAATATTTTCTGATGTGTTTGGGGTGCAGCATTCTAGCAAACTTTAAGCCTTTGTTACAAATTTAAGTGAAATTCTATTAGGTAACTTCATTAATTGCTTTAAGTACATTAGATGTTGTAATACCAAAGTGCTCGAATAACTCGGGGGCAGGAGCTGACTCGCCAAAAGTAGTCATTCCAATCACTTTGCCATGCGTGCCTACATATTTCCACCAACTATCCATTATGGCTGCCTCAACTGCAATGCGTGCGGTTACTGTACTTGGTAACACCGACTCTTTGTATTCATCACTTTGCGCTTCAAATGCATCAACTGATGGCATCGAAACAACGCGAACTTTCTTATCAGATTCTGCAGCTGCTTTCACGGCTAAATCAACTTCAGACCCAGTAGCAATAACAATCACATCTGGCGTACCATCAGTATCAATCAAAATGTAGCCACCTTTTGCTATATTAGCTATTTGTTCAACAGTGCGTTCTTGATGCGCTAAATTTTGACGTGAGTAAATTAATGTCGAAGGGCCAGTTTTTCTTTCGATAGCTACCTTCCACGAAACCGCAGTTTCTACCGCATCACACGTTCTCCAAACCGCCATATTCGGAATCATCCGTAATGTAGGGATCTGTTCTACCGCTTGGTGCGTCGGGCCATCTTCACCCAAACCAATCGAGTCGTGGGTATAAACAAAAATACTTTGTATTTTCATTAATGCAGCCATACGTAATGCATTCCGTGCATATTCTGAGAACATTAAGAAGGTTGCACCGTATGGCACTAAACCACCATGCAGTGTTATTCCATTCATCATTGCTGACATGCCGAACTCACGCACGCCGTATGAAATATAATTACCTTCAAAGTTCATCGCTGACGAACCGTTGTTATCATTGATCTTAACGCTAGTATCAACAAAAGTATTATTTGAAGGTGTTAAATCCGCAGAACCCCCAATAAATTCAGGAAGTACTGGCGCAAATGCATTCAACGCCATTTTTGATGAAATTCGGGTGGCCTGTGTTGGCGCAGCCTCGTTTATTTCAGCAATTTTTCCTTGTGCATATGCTTCCCAGTCAGCTGGCAAATCACCTGCTATACGACGCTCAAATTCCGCCGCTTCAGCTGGATAGGCAGCTTTATAAGCGGCAAATTTTTCATCCCATGCTGATTCAGCCGCTTTACCCGCTTCTTTTGCATCCCATCCCGCATAGATATCATCTGGAATCACAAATGGTTCGTGATTCCAACCCAAATGCTCACGTGTCGCCGCAATTTCATCGACACCCAATGCTTCACCATGCACATGATGACCACCACCTTTATTTGGAGCACCTTTACCAATGACTGTTTTACAACAAATGATTGAAGGCTTATCTGTTTCAGCAATTGCCGCTTCCGTCGCTTTTTTGATCGCTTCAGGATCATGCCCATCTATAGATTGCACATGCCAATTGTATGCTTCAAAACGCGCAGGCGTATCATCGACAAACCAACCGTCAACATTTCCGTCAATAGAAATATTGTTGTCATCATAAAAACAAATTAGCTTACCTAGGCCAAATGATCCCGCTAATGAACAAGTCTCATGAGAGATACCTTCCATCAAACAACCATCACCCAAAAAAACATAGGTATTGTGATCGACAATTTCGTGGCCTTCTTTATTGAATTGTGCCGCCATAACTTTTTCAGCCAACGCAAAGCCGACTGCGTTAGAGATGCCTTGCCCTAATGGACCTGTGGTAGTCTCAATACCCGGAGCATAACCATATTCTGGATGTCCAGGAGTTTTAGAATGTAATTTTCGAAATGCTTTTAAATCATCAATGCCTAAATCATAACCTGTTAAATGCAACACCGAATAGGGCAACATCGAACCATGACCGTTTGACATAATAAATCGATCGCGATCGGCCCAATTTGGATTCGTTGGATTGTGCTTCATAAAATCGTTGTACAGCACTTCAGCAATATCAGCCATTCCCATAGGAGCACCTGGATGACCAGAATTTGGGATTTGGACTGCGTCCATGGTTAAGGCACGAATAGCGTTTGCGAGGGTAGCGCGATCAGACATTCATTCTCTCCTTGAGAGATATCATTATTAAAACAGACTAAAAACGCATAAAAGTAGGGGGGTGTACTTTTATACAGGAATAATTTAATACGCGGATTTTACCCTAGATAATCATTTTTGCATCCGCTAAATAGCGGTTTTTGCGACAATTTAAAGATAATTTGTGAATTACTCTTATGCATCTAAAAAAATAGTAAAAATATGTGATAAATCTAAAAAAACTACGACTATTACTACAAATCTTTAATAATTTAGTATAGAATTTCACGCCCAAAGTCTGAGGAGCGTTGCAATCTGACTAATTCTTCATTATTTATGAAGAAAACAGTTAGGCTAGGCTCAGACAGTTTCAACTTTGCAACGACGCTCAGCTAATATTTAAGGAGAACTTAATATGGCTGGGAATCATTTATTCACATCCGAGTCGGTTTCTGGGGGTCACCCCGATAAGTTGGCAGATCAGGTTTCTGATGCTGTCCTTGATGCAATTCTAGAACAAGATAAAGATGCACGTGTAGCCTGTGAGACCATGGCTAAAACGGGCATGATCGTACTTGCTGGTGAAATCACCACCAGTGCAGTTATAGATTACGAAACAATAGTAAGAAGAACGGTAACCGACATTGGCTATAATTGTTCTGAAGTTGGTTTTGATGGCGAATCATGCGCGGTAATCAATGCGCTTGGTCAACAATCACCTGATATCGCAATGGGTGTTGATCGTGAAGATAAAGAGTCACAAGGTGCTGGCGACCAAGGTTTAATGTTTGGTTACGCGAGTAATGAAACTGACGTGTTAATGCCTGCGCCAATTACTTATTCTCATCTTCTTGTTGAAAAACAAGCTGAGCTAATGAAAAATGGCACGCTCCCTTTCTTACGTCCCGATGCAAAAAGTCAGGTTACTTTCAGATATGAAGATGACAAACCTGTTGCAATCGATGCGGTGGTTTTATCTACTCAACATAGCCCTGACATAAGCCTTAAAGATTTACAAGAAGCAGTTATGGAAGAAATCATCAAACCTATTCTTCCTGCAAACTGGTTAAACTCAGATACGCTTTACCATATTAACCCTACGGGTAATTTCGTAATCGGCGGCCCTGTGGGAGACTGTGGATTAACAGGTCGTAAGATCATTGTTGATACATACGGTGGAATGGCGCGTCACGGTGGCGGTGCATTTTCTGGTAAAGATCCATCAAAAGTTGACCGTTCTGCGGCATATGCGGGTCGTTATGTTGCTAAGAACATCGTTGCTGCTGGACTAGCAGAGCGTTGTGAGATTCAAATCTCATACGCAATTGGCGTAGCTGAGCCAACTTCGATATCAATTGAAACCTTTGGAACTGGTACGCACTCTGATGAGCAAATTGAAGCATTAGTACGTAAGCATTTTGATCTTCGTCCATACGGCATTATGACAATGCTTGACTTGCTTCAGCCAATTTACCAGCAAACTGCTGCTTACGGACATTTTGGTCGTGAAGACATCGGTTTACCTTGGGAAAACACTGATAAAGCAGAAGCATTAAAAGCTGACGCGTAATAATTTTTTAAATACTGCTTTTGAGGAACGCTGCACTTTATAAAGAACGCTATTTATATATAGTTCTATTTAAAGGAGGCTCAAAAGCGGTAAATATTCACAACTGCGTTCCTAATTGAGATCTAAACAGTCTCTTAAACTATAGGAAAATTAAAATGACTAAAGCACAAGACTATCTTATTGCTGATATCAAACTAGCCGATTGGGGTCGTAAAGAACTCAATATCGCAGAAAATGAAATGCCAGGTCTAATGGCACTTCGTGAAAAATACGGTAAAGAAAAGCCATTAACTGGCGCACGCATTGCGGGTTCTTTACACATGACGATTCAAACTGCTGTACTTATCGAAACGCTAACAGCATTAGGTGCAGAAGTTCGTTGGGCAACGTGTAACATCTTCTCAACGCAAGATCACGCTGCTGCTGCAATCGCGGCATCTGGTGTTCCTGTATTCGCTGTTAAGGGCGAATCTTTAGATGAGTACTGGGATTACTGTCACAGAATCTTCGATTGGCACGACGGTGGCACACCAAACATGATTCTTGATGATGGTGGCGATGCAACTGGTTTAATCGAGCTAGGCGTTAAAGCAGAAAAAGATATCTCTGTATTGGATAACCCAGGTTCTGAAGAAGAAATCTGCATGTTCAATTCAATCAAGAACAAGCTTAAAGAAGATTCAACGTGGTACTCACGTATTCGTCCGAATATCAAAGGTGTTTCTGAAGAGACAACGACAGGTGTTCACCGTTTATACGAAATGGTTAAGAAAGGCGAATTAGCTTACCCAGCAATCAACGTAAACGACTCTGTAACTAAGTCTAAGTTTGATAACTTATACGGGTGTCGTGAGTCTCTAGTTGACGGCATCAAACGTGCAACTGACGTAATGATCGCAGGTAAAGTTGCAGTTGTTCTTGGTTACGGTGACGTGGGTAAAGGTTCTGCACAATCACTTCGTGGTTTAGGTGCGACTGTTTGGATTACTGAAATCGATCCAATTTGTGCACTTCAAGCAGCAATGGAAGGCTACCGTGTTGTAACTATGGATGACGTTGCAGGCGAAGCTGATATATTTGTAACAGCTACAGGTAACTACAACGTAATTACTGAAGAGCATATGTTACAAATGAAGCATGAGACTATCGTGTGTAACATCGGCCATTTCGATAATGAAATCGCAGTAGCAGATATGGAAAAATACGAATGGGAAGAAATCAAGCCACAAGTTGACCACATCAAACTACCTAGCGGCAACAGCATCATTCTTCTTGCTCAAGGTCGTCTTGTAAACTTAGGTTGTGCTACTGGTCACCCAAGTTTCGTAATGTCAGCATCTTTCACTAACCAAGTGTTAGCGCAGATCGAATTATTCTGTCACGGCGACAAATATGAGAACGACGTTTACATGCTACCTAAGTCATTAGACGAAGAAGTGGCTCGTTTACACCTTGAAAAGATCGGTGCTAACTTGACTGAATTGACTGATGTTCAGGCTGATTACTTAAGTATTGATAAGAATGGTCCATATAAAGTAGAGCATTATCGTTACTAATTTATAGACTCATCTTTACTCGAATCTCGGCGTTGTCGCCGTACTCGAATGCATCGCGTACTTATTGTACGCTTAGACATTCTTCGTGCGACGACGCCTTGATCTTCGAGCAAATATAAGCCTCTAAAATTTCCTTATAGTTAGCCCCATTTACAAAAATAATTAAAAGACACCCCCCTACTTTTAGCGAACTTACCGTTTTGTTTTTTAAAACGGATAATTCGATTATTTGCCTGTTTTTAGGCATTAAGCACTTTTGCCTATTAGCAAGTAAGTTCTTTATACTTAATTTAAAAATATTCTAATAAATATAAAAAGACATCCTCAACTCTTTCTTAAAAAACGGGGAAAAGTTTTTAATTTTGCCAAAACATATATCTCGCGCCATACATGAGATATTTTCATAATTTCTCTCTTATTTATCATTACCGCTCATATATAAAATTATTTAAAATGTAACCTCATTAAATTAGAAATTTAGTAAATTGCTGTTGCAAAAGAGATGTTATGCAAAATCATTCATATAGCTTTGAGTTTTTTCCTTCTAAAACAGCTGCGGGAGTTGAATCATTAGCTAAAGTTAGTGATGAATTATCGACCCTAAATCCAAATTTCTTCTCTGTAACCTATGGTGCGGGTGGCACGACTCAAGATGCGACTATAGATACAGTAATTAGCACTCAAGAAAGAACAGGTATACCAACAGCACCGCATTTATCATGTATTGGATCTGAGAGAGAGCAGATTCGTGATTTATTGATGCTCTATAAGGAAAAAGGCATTAATCGTATCGTTGCACTGCGCGGTGATTTACCATCAGGCATGCGTGATATTGGAGAATTCAATTTTGCAAATGATTTAGTGGAATTTATTCGTAAAGAAACAGGTGATCATTTTCATATTGAAGTAGCGGCGTACCCTGAAAAACACCCCCAATCTAAAAACTATGATTTAGATATCGAAAACTTCGCCTCAAAAGTCAAAGCGGGTGCTAATCGTGCAATCACTCAATACTTTTTTAATGCTGATGCTTACTTTCACTTTGTCGATAAATTACAAAAAATGCAGATTGATATTCCTGTGTTACCGGGAATTATGCCAATTACAAATTTTACCCAAATGGCTCGATTTTCTGATGCGATTGGCGCTGAGGTCCCGCGTTGGTTACGCAAACAGTTTGAATCGTATGGCGATGATCAGGAATCTATTAAACAATTAGGCAATGAATTCATTACCAAGATGTGTCAGCAATTAATGGATAATGGAGCGCCGGGATTGCACTTTTATTCTATGAATAAAATAGAACCGAGTAAGACTATTTGGAATAACTTGGGCTTATCTGATTAAATTTAAGCTTTAAAAGACACCCCCCTACTTTTGACTCGTTTCACTTGTCTTTCTGTTCGGCGTTCCTTCGTTGTCTCACTAACGTTCGGTCGAGGGTTTTGAGTAAGATACTATCAAACAAATGGGATGGGCTGATGTTGCTTATTCCACGGATTCGGACGTCTCCAACAACGTTGCGCTAATGTTGCATAAACTGCACGGAAATCAACCGTATGAACTAAATCACCATCTTTAAGATGTTGTGGCGCTAAACTAGGAGGTCGTCCATGGATGCCTCCACGAACTCTACCACCAATTGCGAAATGCGCCGCGGCTGAGCCATGATCTGTTCCGCCGCTATTGTTCTCGGCAACTCGTCGCCCAAATTCAGAATAAGTAATCACCGTTACGTTATTCCACAAACCAGCACGTTTCATTGCATCACTAAACGCTTTTAATCCACCACCAAGATGATTCATTAAATTATTATGCTGATCGGTTTGACTAGCATGCGTATCAAAACCTTCGAGAGACACTTTGTAAACAGGTGTATCCATTCCATTTATAATCATTTGCGTCACTAATGCTAACTTACGACCAAAGCGACTGGTTGGAAAACGCACAGGTGAACGTTTACCGTAATGAATTTTACCTAATTGATTCGCCGCCATATTGATTTGATTTTGCACGTTTAGCATATGCCTAAGCGGATCGTTTGATGCACTAAAATTACGTTTGTTTAGGTACTTTGTTTGGCGCAAAAATGTTGCAGGATCTTCCATCGCAACTGAGGAGCTATTTGCACCTGACATAGGGCCGAGATTATTATCGCCTAAAACAATGCCATTCACTGATCTTGGTCTAGCGGGTAAGACACGAGATAACCATCCTTTGTCTTCACCCAAACGAGTTGAAGCCGTTTCCCAAACATCGATAGAATGAAAATGTGAACGGCTTGGATTCGCATATCCTACACCTTGAATCCATGCCATTTTACCCTCTTGCCATAAAGGCATTAGTGCCTTCAAGTAAGGGTTCATCGCCATATTATTTTTTAACGGAATACCATTCTTTACTGCAATCGAAGGTCTAGCACGAAAGTAGTGAGCATCTCGAAATGGAATCAAAGTGTTCAAGCCGTCATTTCCACCTTTCAGCTCAACCATAACGACGATGTTGTCAGGTCTTTGACCTTGTTGTGTTCCTGCAAATGCACTAGGTACTACACTCGCGAGCGGAATTAAACTTGAATACTGTAAGAAATCGCGTCTATTCATTATATTATTTTAGCTGAAAAACAGGATCGAGCATTAATGCCCTTACCATTCTGCGCTTACCAGGAGTTGATGGCAAAGGAAGAACTGGAGATAACGGCAATAACCATTTGATTACCTGCTCTCCAGAAGTTTTAGGTAAGTACGACTGCATCTTAGCCGAGGCTTGGCTATGGCGAGTAAGTTTATTCAACAATGACGTTCTTACTAACAATGTTTGTGTATCGATCCAATTATTACCACCAGCCCAGCCTTTTACCGTAGGAGGATCAAATAGGTCTTGCCCTAATAGTTGTGATATATGCACTAACTCGGTATCAGGTAATTTAGGGAAAGGCAGAGACCGCAATGTACCGACTAGTAAATCAATGGGAGATTTAACTATTGTTCCTCTATACTTTGGAGACCAAAATGCTTCGCTGTTTAAGACACTCGAATACAGAGTATTGATATTATAATTAGATTTTTTGAATGCAGCTCCCCATGTTTTTATAAAGCGAGGATCAGGACGAGCATTACTTACAAATTCATGCCAAAACTTTTCAGCAATATATTCTGCGGTTCTTGGTTTTTCTAAAATAATATCGATGATTTGATCGCCAGTGAATTTTCCTTTTCTGCCCATAAAAGTAACTGGTCGAAAATCATGTTTTTTCGCATCATAAACATAATTACCATGACGATCGACACCCCAACCGGTAAATGCAATGGCCGCTGCTTTGATATCGTTTTCATTATAGTGGCCACGACCTAAGGTGAATAACTCCAGCAATTCACGCGCAAAGTTTTCGTTAGGACTGCCCTTAACATTCTCTGATCCGTCAAGATAGATCAGCATCGCTGGATCACGTGCTATTTTATGTAAAAGTGTACGAAAATTTCCCATCGCATTATCGCGCAACAACTTGTTTTGCGAATACATTAATTTAGGTTGTTCAACCTTCTCCAGGGATGAGGTGAAATGATTGTGCCAAAACAAGGTCATGCGCTCATTAACTGGCGTTTTGTTTTGCAATAAATGCACCATCCACCAACGCTTTAGAATGGTACTCTCACGCATCATAATTCTTCTAGCTTGCTTCTTACCAGATCCATTTTGCATCGACATACGTTGCATGTTTGCATAAGGTGTTAGTCTTGGCGGCGGTGGGGTTTTGGGCACAACTGGAGAGAGCAGAATCTTTACAGCTTCTGCACGAGTTTTACCTTCAAGTGCTTTAACACCTCCCCATTGCTGGCCTAATGCCGTACGCGATACGAGGTGCCGTGTATCAGAGAAACTCAGCCTTCCCATTCCTTAGTCCTACCCATGTATCCCCGCAATACATAGAGTATTGCCAATTATTGTTGTTATTCATCGATTATTAAACGAAGCAACTCAGCATTGTTAAATCGTAACCATATCCAGAAATATTGATTTTGGAACGTATAACGCAAGTAACAAAATTATGTTGAACTGGCATTATACAGATGGCAGGCATGGAAGCAAATTTATGCACGATAACAATGAGATAGAAAAATTAGAAAAGGTACTAATTAACTTTCAAAAAGAATGGAAAGAAACCCAAAAAAAACGATCAAACAAATGGCGCAAGCATTTTTTGATTAGCTTTATTGTTGCTGTAACGGCCTCCACATTGTTTCCTGCACTATGGTGGGTGAGTCTTGTCATTATTGCTTATTTTGCAGGCTCTTTATTTACTTTATTGCGTCAAAATGCAAAAACCAGCAATCAGATTCTTGAACATAAAAAACAATTACAACTGGTAAGATTACTTAGAAACTTCGAATCATCTCCATATTCTCAAAAATAACGAAAAAACCCTAGAAAACTGAAGCAATGAATTGGTGTATTTAGTTGATACACCTTGTATAATCGCGCGCCTTGGTTAAATCAACCCGAAAAACAACACAGAGATTACTGTCGTGATAGAGAATTTAAGAAACATTGCCATTATTGCCCACGTTGATCATGGTAAAACAACACTAGTTGATAAAATGTTAGAGCAATCAGGCACTCTTGGCGAAAGAGCAGATATTTCTGAAAGAATGATGGACTCAAATGCTATCGAGCAAGAACGTGGTATAACAATACTTGCAAAGAATACTGCAATTAAATGGAATGATTACCGCATTAATATTGTCGACACACCAGGCCATGCCGATTTTGGTGGAGAAGTAGAACGTGTGTTATCAATGGTTGATTCTGTATTGTTGTTGGTTGATGCAGTTGATGGGCCAATGCCTCAAACCAGATTCGTTACCTCTAAAGCATTCGCAATGGGTTTTAAGCCGATTGTAGTTATCAATAAAATTGATCGTCCAGGTGCACGTCCTGATTGGGCGCTAGATCAAACATTTGATCTTTTCGATAAACTTGGGGCAACTGACGAACAATTAGATTTTCCTGTTGTTTATGCTTCCGCCATTAACGGTTACGCAGGCATGGAAGATTCGGTGGACAGTGGCGACATGACTCCTCTGTTCCAGACCATCGTTGACAGTGTCGCCCATCCAGATGTTGATCCTGATGCGCCATTCCAAATGCAAGTTTCTCAGCTTGATTATAACTCGTATACAGGTTTGATCGGTATTGGTCGAATCAAGCAAGGCAAAATCAAGCGTAACAGCGCGATCAAAGTAATTGACGCTGAAGGCAAGATCCGTAATGGTCGTATTTTGCAGCCAATGGGATTCCATGGCCTTGAGCGTATTGAAGTTGAAGAAGCCCAAGCTGGTGACATTATTGCATTTACAGGTATGGATAAACTACATATCTCAGATACGCTTTGTGATCCAGATAACGTCGTTGCTCTGCCAGCGATGACGGTTGATGAACCTACGGTTAGCATGACTTTTCAGGTAAATAACTCACCCTTCGCAGGTAAAGAAGGCAAGTATGTTACCTCACGAAATATCCAAGAACGTTTAGATGAAGAACTGCTACACAATGTAGCTTTACGTGTCGAGCAAGGTGATGATATCGATAAATTCAGAGTATCTGGGCGTGGTGAATTACACTTAGGTATCCTAATAGAAAATATGCGTCGCGAAGGCTTTGAAGTTGCAGTTTCTCGACCTGAAGTCGTGGTTCGTGGTGAAGGTGACAGTCGTGAAGAACCTTACGAAAACTTAACGATTGATATCGAAGAAAATCACCAAGGCAGTATCATGGAAAAAATGGGCGAACGAAAAGGTGCTCTGCAGAACATGGAAACTGATGGCAAAGGTCGAATTCGCCTTGAATATGTTATCCCTTCAAGAGGCTTAATTGGTTTTCAAACTGAATTCATGACGCTTACCTCTGGTACTGGATTAATGTATCACTCGTTTGATCATTATGGCCCATTTATCAAAGAAGAAATTGGTCAACGCAGCAGCGGCGTATTGGTTTCTAACTCAACCGGTAAAGCCTTAGCCTTTGCTATCTTCAATCTTCAAGAACGTGGCAAGATGTTTATTGATCACGCTCAAGAAGTATATGAAGGTCAAGTAGTTGGTATTCACAGCCGTGATAATGACTTGGTGGTTAACCCGCTTAAAGCGAAACAATTAAACAATATTCGTGCGGCAGGTACTGATGAAAACTTGATATTAGTTAAACCTATCAAATTTACTTTAGAGCAAGCGCTAGAATTTGTGGATGATGACGAACTTGTTGAAATCACCCCTGAAAGCATTCGCATTCGTAAAAAGATTCTTAATGAAAGCATGCGCAAAGCAGCAACCCGTGGTAATAAATAATTTTTAATGTTAAAACAATCACTATAAAAATAACCTAAAAGACACCCCCCTACTTTTAAGGGGTTTTGCAAGCATCGTATTTATTGATTGTCATCCTAGCTACTTAGGACAATCCAGGCTCAGCGTGATTAGATTAATAAGCACTAAAAGTAGCTGGATAGAAAATTTTATAAAAAAATAAAGATTTATCCGAATTTATAAGCAAATTCCTTGGTTATAAAATACTTATTCTGCAATCAATTGTTATCTAAAATTCATTCTTTTGTATTAATACCTATGTATTAATTCCTTCTAATACTTTTTCCTTAGCCGTAAAAGGCTATTAATTTAAATCATAAGGGTCTCTATAGTTTGTTATACGGTGTTGCGAGGGAATCGCTCTCCGTTAAACAAAAATAAATTTTATCTGATTCTGGTTTAACAACAGATCTAAACCAGACACTGTTAAAAATTATTTTTATTTTTATGTATTTTAATGAAGGAGATCATTATGAAAGTTCAATTATTAACAGCAGTAGCAATCTTAGCTTTAACTTCTACATCAGCATTTGCTATGAAAGGCTATGGCCCTAAACCACAACCAGCATCTAAAACTACTTTAGATAACTACTCTAAAAATGCGTTAGCTATTGGTGATACAGCAGGAAGCGCTGGTAGCGGATACACAGGTTTCACTATCGATAGTTCTGGTGGTCGTGCAGTTGCTGGATCTATTTTGCTTACTGGTGGTGCTTGTGCTTGCGAATTTGACACTATTATCAACACGTCTCATAACGCTATCGCTGTAGGTGATGCTCTAGCAGGTTCTATACAAGTATCTACAATGTCTAAATAGTCAAAAGCTAATTTAGTAGAAAACTGATATACGGACGATAGAGGATTTTTAGAAATGAAAATTAAAAGATTAAAAGACATTATCAAATATATGTCATTAAACCTTGGATCATTGAAGATTAAAACTTCTATTGTCTGTGTATTTTTATTGTTTTTCTCAAGTATAAGTTTTGCCAATAGGTTTAATCCACCATCATTAGATTTTCCGCTACAGGAGTTTGATTCACGAATAGACGGAAATATTTTTAATGTGGATTTCCTGATAGCTCACATCGTAAACAATGGCAGAAAAACAGTGAGGGAAACAGGCGAGATTATCAATTCATTGGAAGATTTATTACAAGACACCGCTATTTTCACAAACAGTAATGACACAGGTACTCCAGCTGCAGGTTCAGTAATAATACCTCCCGGCACTTCCGCAGATACGATAATTATACTAAATCAAAATGAAGGGGATTCAATAGCAATACAGCGTTAATACTATTAATAAATTAAAAAAATAAAATTATAACAAACAAGGATAAAGTCATGTGCGAATGGAGAATAAAATTAAATGTGGTCTGCATCACAGTGCTTTTGAGCGCTTGTTCTGCCACAAATACTCGTAATGAGTTTAGCAATCATATTGAGTACCCTTCTGTTACTCAAACAAGAGCAACAAACATATTAGCCTGTTTTGGAGATATGCTTACTGCTTATCGCACTAAAGGTAACACTACAAACCCATTAAGATTGGCAGTAATAGATGTAAAAGACGCCACTAGTGTCTCATCTGCAAGCTATCCAAACAATGAGATTCCTTATAATTTTACCGATATGACTTTGGGTTTAGTGTCGCGCATAGGTGGCCCAATTCGTATTGCACACATTCCAAAAAGTAATGAATTACTTGATGCTGCAAGATATAAAAGCATCGATCCTAAAGGCAACCCTTTCTTAGGCTTATACAAACCATCACATTACAATTACGCAACAATACAACTTTACGGTGCTTTAACAGAATACGATCGTATTCTTAGTAATAACAAAAACAGCGCTACAGGCGCATTTGAATTTGGTAGTGGTACGGGCGAAACAAATTTAGAAGCCACATCTAATAAAGTGACGAATGTAGCTCGTATGACTATGGATTTTAGAATTGCCAGTTCTAGTGTTGGTGATGTAGTCAACAATAGTAGCTCCACAAATACAGTTCAAGTATATCAAAAAGGTAAAGACCTATCTTTTGGCTTGAGCGTAGATGGCAACTCAGTTGGATATAGCTCAGAAAGATCCATAGTAGATGCCAGACATAAAGCAATTAGGTTATTAATTGAATGGGGAATCGTTGAAGCACTAGGAAGATATACCTATGTGCCTTATTGGAAATGCCTTCCAAATTCAAGAAATAGATCTCAAATTGGCTTTAAAGATATTGTTGCATCTGACAGTTTGTATGATTTTAGCAATATGCTTTTAAGAGCTGGTTCAATTTTCAAGAACCAAGAATCAAATCCAGCCTTAGTAGATAGGAGAGATAAACTCTTAATTAACGCCGTTATGTCTGACTTTATGAATGCAGAATATATAGATGATGGTGTTCGTAAAACAGTAAGAAGACCTGAAAAAGACACTCCTTTGGTTCAACGTAAAGTTGTTGACGGTAAAGTTATTGACACAAAGTCTATGATTGATGGAAAAAGTACGGTCAGAAGAAATCTACTGAACCATTATCGAGTAGATAATCGCTTTGCTAAAATGTCAGATAGCGTCTTATTAAAAAACCTTCACCAACAATTTATCAAAGCAAGAATTATAGATAAGAAAGATCCAGTTATGGGGTTAAATACCTATATGGCTCTGTGGTTGAATGTACCCGTAAAAAAAGGAGCTCGCTGGAATCGATAGACTTTTAAATAACTACACGGGATAGATCAATTATCCTCATGTTTAAAGTCAATACTTCCACTAGAAGAAAGTCGTGAATAATTTATATCGAAAAATCGCACAAATTATTTTATCAATCTTACTGACTTCATTGGTGGTGCCATCGGTATTTGCAGCGATCGCTTTTTCAGGGGATTCAGTTAACTCTCTATCAGTTTCCAGTAATCGCTCAGAAAATAGCTATCAATATCTCATCGAAATTGATATCAAAGGTATAGATACTTCCAAGGTTACCTTTGAGATCGAGTATCAAACGCTATATCTCTTAGCTTATCAAGGAAGTATAGTGTCAGAAGTTGCAATTTCAGGAGCACAAGTCATGCGTTTAGCCTATGACTTCCCAACCAATGCCGATCTTAAAAATTATTTCAGAATAAATCATCCCAATAAAATTATTATCAGTATTCCAAAGGCTTGATCGTCTTTTAAGCAATCAATTCAATTCTCAAAACCTCTATATAAACTTGGCATATACTTTAACTATCTAATATTAGAAATGAGTTATTTATGTTTAAGAAACTACTGGTCTTTGTATTATTATTTACTTTACCTACCATTTCAGTTTTAGCGCATACTGAACACGAAGAAATTCAAGTAAAAAGTTCATTTGAAGTTAATAGTCGGCAGCAATTAAGCGCAATTTCAATGGTATGGTTGTATGACACTTTTTCTAGTGAAGATATGCTTCAACATGAAAAAGACATCAATCGCCTTGCCAAGGTGCTCATTAGCGATCTATCTCGGTTTAATTTTTACACGCGCTTAAATTCTGGAGATCGTCGTTTAGTAGCCAATAGAATCAATAAATACAAACTGAGAAAAGTGAAAGATAAGGACAACAACCTTGCATTAGAATTAAGTTTCACCTTGTTAATTAATAAACCGATTGATATTTCTAAAATAAAAAACATTAAGATAGATCATTCAGACCCAACGGGCAGAGGCATTCTTTTTTATGACAAAGCAGAAGATATCAGTCTAGCTACAGTCTTAAAATCCAAGTGCAGGTCTAAGCTAAAAGAGAAGGCTGAGTTTATAGAAGGACAATTTCCACAAATTGCTAATGTCACTTGTCGAACTTAATGTGATAATTAAGATACTAACTAAAGAATAAACCACAGGATTAGCTCTATGAATATCAGAAAACTTCATTTTTTTGCGTTTCTACAATTGTCCTTAATTCTATTCTTGACGGCATGTGGAGGTGGCTCATCAAACGACTTTACCGAGCCTGAAGATCCGCCAGCTTCTGAACTAAATCGTGGCGACCTAATCAGTAGCAGCTTTATAAGCAACAATCAGATTCTGCTTCGACCATACTCAGTTGATTCTTATAAAATTATTTATTCAACGGTTGACACCAATAATAATCAAATAAACGCATCAGGTTTGTTAAGTATCCCTAAAAAAGCCTTAGGAGCGAAAAGTCCGTTAGTAAGTTACCAACATGGCACCATTTTTACTGATGCTAGAGCCCCTTCTAACGATATTAGCTCAATCCAAGGTATTGGAGTATTAGCAGGAGCAGGCTATATCGTAAGTTCACCAGATTACTTGGGTTACGCTGAATCTACAGCAATTTTGCATCCTTATGTTCACGCAGATAGTTTGGCCAGCGCATCTATAGACATGCTTCGTGCCAGCAAAGCGTTTTTGGCTAACCAAAATATAGAAATAAATGATCAGTTATTTCTTGCGGGCTATTCAGAGGGAGGTTACGCAACCATTGCTTTGCAGAGAGAACTCCAAAATAGCTTTTCTTCTGAATTCACCGTAACCGCATCTGCTGCAGGCGCTGGCCCATACAGTTTATTGGAATCAGCAAGATTCTTTGCAAACCTACCAATTAACAATAACCCTTCTTATATGAGTTTTGTGATCAAAGCCTACGATACAATTTACTCGTTAGATCAAATTGATGAAATATACCAAGCGCCATTCCGTGACATCATTAATACTTCATTTGATGGCTCAAGATCTGGCAGTCAAATAGATGCACTATTAACATCGACAACAGCCGATTTATTCGAACCAGAGTTTTTGAGTATTCTACAAGGCTCCGAAAGTCATCCGCTTAAAGATGCATTAGCATTAAATAATGTTTTTGATTGGAGACCAAATGCACCGACACGTTTATATCATGATGTTCAAGACGAGATTGTGCCTTATAGCAATACCGTAAAAGCATTAGAGAGCATGCAAGCAAATGGGGCTACGGATGTTAGTTTGAGAACATGCCCTTTAAATGGACATGTCGCATGTGCGGTCCCTTATGTGTTAGATGCGTTGAGCTTCTTAAATACCTATGCAGAAGATTTATAGTATTAGCTGTTAAAAGAATACATTCTTTTTTATTCGTAGCGATAACCCGCACCATGAACTGTTTTAATCAGTTGCGGATCAGTAGGATCTTCTTCTATCAGTTTACGCAATTTTGAAATATGTTGATCCAAGGTGCGACTATTTGGCATGTGGTCGTACCCCCAACATTCGTTAAAGAGTAGATCACGACTGACCACTTCACCTTGATGATTTGCTAGCGTTTGTAATACTTTGATCTCGCGTAAGCTCAAATCGATACAATCATCACCTCTTTTCGCACGCAATTCGTTTGGTAATACTTCCAGTTCGCCAAAATTAAACGACGTTGATTGTGAGTCATTATTATCTGCTGTTTCAGAATGTGAATCTTTAAGGTAACGTCGTGTTATTGCCCGAATACGGGCTACAACCTCGCGAGTTCCAAATGGCTTGCTGATATAGTCGTCTGCACCAAGTTCCAAGCCAATGACTCTATCAATCTCTTCTGATTTTGCACTCAAGAAAACGATGGGAATATCATTATCTACAGCTCGTATTTCACGACAAACAGAATAGCCGTCCATCTCAGGCATCATAATATCGAGAATCACAAACTGTGGTTTTGAATTTTTAAAAAGATCTAGAGCGATCTTGCCATTTTCCGCAGCTTCGATTTCATAGCCTTCTTGTGCAAGCAAATCAGATAAGCCTTGTCGAATATGCATATCATCTTCAGCAATTAATATTTTCATTTGGAATACCCTAAATGGAGTTTAAAAAGACACCCCCCTACTTTTTGAGTGTTTTCAGAGCGTTGTTTTGACCTTCCCCGGCATTTCCTGACGGAAATAGCTCTACTACCTCCTTGTCTCCTAGGGAGACTAAAGAGGCACTCTACTTTTAAAGGTTTTTGCATATCAAACCTCTCCTAAGGGCAGTTTTAACTCAAAACATGCACCTTCTTTAACATCAGCATATTCCAAAGAACCGCCTAGATATTCCGCTTGCTGACGAGCAATCGTCAAACCAATTCCCGTTCCACTCACCCCTTCCGTTATCTTGTCATCAATACGATAGAATGGTTTAAAAATCTGTTTACGCTCCATTTTAGAAATTCCAGGGCCGTAGTCACGAATGGTGACAACATAGGATTCATTTATTAATTCACTGTTGATATCTAAACGTTTCCCATCGGCAGCATACTTTTCAACATTACTGAGTAAATTATTTAGTATTTGTTCGAGTAAATCAGGATCAGTATTTAACAATCCATCCATTTTTAAATCAGCATTAACGACTAAATTTTTTGCTTTAAACGAAGGCTGAAAATGTTCGATTGATTGTCGAATCACAGCATCTGCATCAATCTCTCTTTTATGTATTCGAGGCTCCCGAGAAAAATTTAATACATTTGAAATCATTCGTGTTAACCGCTTGCTCTCATCGGTAATCACTTGCAGATAACGCTGAGGTTGCTCGGCATCATCAACTTGTGATTCCAACATTTCAGCGTACATACGAATATTCGTCAGCGGTGTTTTTAGCTCATGCGACACTTGGCTAACAAACTGTACACGTTTCTCAGCAAGACGCATTTCACGAGTTTGTTCTCGATATAAAAACCAAGCTAAACCAGCGAGCAGTAAGGCAAAGGCTAATAAACTTAGGAACAAATTAAACCGAGAAAAGCCTTTCTGGTTAAATGGATCGCCGTAGTATTCCAACATCCAACTAGACAAGGGGTAGCTTAAACCAAGTCGTTGTTGTGGTTTGTTTTGAGATTCTATGATTTCATAATTGCCCCATTGGTAAACCACCTTAGCAGCGGTGTCGAGCAAACGTAGACGAAAGTCTAGATTCTCACCAGGAACAGTATCTGGCAAACGACTGATTAAATCAGCCTTGACCCGAATCGGTTCCATTTCAACACCAACGATACTGTTGTCTTTACCTTCTTGCCAAAAAATAAGATTGGCGTCATTACCCCAATGCCACATATACCAGCCTTGTTTATTAGCATCTAACAAAGACGTTTGTGCGCTTGGCTTAGCGTCAAGATAAGACTGGGTTTTTCGTGCTTTTTTAGCAATTTTAGGTTTTGCTATTGATTGCTCTAATGACGAATTCAGGGCAATCGAATCGCTAGCAGCTATATTTGCCGAAGGTTCTATAATAGCCATTTCTTCAACCGCAGAGCTTTGTGAAGACTCCTCAGAGAATGACGATAATGTAGATTCTTTACTACGTGGTACACTTGCGATGATGGAATCTTTATCCAATCTCTTTCGAATACCATCAGCCTGTTCTAAATCAGCATTATCAGATTGACTGGAAAATAAAATTTGAGGATCTTTCAATACCGAGGCTAAACGATCCACAAAGACTTTTTCAGCAGCAGTAATATCTGCATCTTGCGGAGGAAAACTGCGAATACGTTGGGGGTCGAGCACAAAAATTTGGCGAATATTACCGTCATTATTTATCCGTTTTCTGGTAGATTCACTATCAAGTTCCCATTGCGGGATGGATAAACTCCACTTTAATTGCATCTCTTCAAAATAACTTTGCACAACCGTATCGACTTGATTTAAACG
>CALJIH010000007.1 GCA_937974135.1 uncultured Cocleimonas sp.
ACTAAACTACTCTTCGCCTCAGGGGCTTGCTAAAAAATTCCGTTTGAAACTTTTTCTGTTTGAATTATTATTAATCCAAAGTTGCTATGTCTAATATAATGCAATGACAATGCCAACTTTTTTTAAATATGTGTAAGTCTATGATTTACAAGAATTAATTGATTTTATAAGATGATTTATTATGAATGTTTTCTCTGTCAGATTATGACAATTTAAGGTTTCTAATGTCACTTGTGTCATGTTGTTACGTTCTAAAATGGCAACTCCATTCAAGCTACGCTTTGTTTGTCAGAACTATTCAATTATTCTTCGGTCAATATAAATTAATCAAAGGGGAAAAAAATGAAGAAAATTTTGTTAACACTAGTAATTACAGGATTTAGCGTTATTACCTTAAACGCCTGTAGCACCATAGACGGTGTAGGCAAAGATTTACAAGGCGCAGGGCAATCGATTTCTCAAGAAGCTAAAAAGGCAAAGAAAGGTTAGTTAGCCTTTACGATAAAAGCTCTGTTAAACAACAGAGCTTTTAGGATTTATACGTCTTTATTTAGGGGGCTGTTAATGCACAGTTCGGTCTTCAGCAATATAGAATGGCTTAATATTCTCAACCATAAACTGACTTATATCTGGATCATCCTGATCGATCACATAAAAATCAACCGTCTCGTACATCATATCATCCTCTAATAATGATATTTTTTGAATGATGGTATCAATGATTTTTTCAAAGCGACCTTTACCTTGAATTCCTACCATTAAATGTTCTTTATCATCATCCTCGGGAATTTGAATCGTTCCGATATAAGCAGCTTCAACTTCATGATGTTTATCAAAGAATTCAGTTAAGACTGATTTAAATACCTCAGAAACGTTTTCTGCATGACCTAGCAATACTTCTGTTTGTTCTTCTAGAATATGTTCGCTATTTACCATTAAATCGGTATCAAGGAGAACCGCAACATCTTCAGGTTCAAACTCCATTCCAAAGTCAGAATTTGGATTCAAAACCAATGGTGCTCCCAGAGTTAATTGAAATAAATCAACTGTGGTTAACTCTAAATAAGGCTCATCTGTTTCAATAGCATGTTGCAACATTTGTAATGAGGTGAAAAATGGTACGACAGGACTCTTATCAGTTTCACGTTCCCAATGCTGAATAATCACTGCTTCTTCTTCCTCTAAGGTAAACTCTCCTTGTGATTTTTCACTTTCGGGTTTACCAAGAACGAATATCTTAGACTCCATTAATTCCTCATAAAATGCTGGCGCTTCAGAGTGATCTGCAGCCGCTTTATGTAGAATTTTTTCCAAATCGTTTACTGGTAGAAGCATTGGGGATATTTCTCAATTTTTAATAATATGAGTTAATGATTATACAGCCATAATAGGCGAGTCAAACAATAAAAGATAAAAGCCAAAAGTGCGCTGACTATAGCCATCAACGGTTATAGATTTAATTGCTTTTAAATAGCGCTGGCAAAGGTCTATACTCCGTGGATGATAAAGATGCTTCTTCGAAACAAAGCCCTCTTAGGCATATTACTTAGCTTGTCGGGAGCAACTTTTTTTGCGCTTTCAATCACTACCGCACGTTGGAGTTATGATTACGGATCAAATACACAAACTGTGATGTTGATTCGTTTCGTTACTTTGTTATTTATCATGCTACTTTGGAATAAAGCGCGCCAAATTCCATTACTCCTCTCAAACAACGATATCGTGAAATGTTCCATTCTTGGAATTTTTTATTTTATCGGAATTGGCGCTTACTTATCTTCAGTGGCTTATATGCCGGTGGGCTTAGCCGTATTGATTCTTTATACTTTCCCAATTTTAGTGATTTTAACCAGCGCTATCGTTGATAAACGTAAACCAAGACTATTAGAATTAATAGCGCTTATCCTTGCTTTC
Source organism: uncultured Cocleimonas sp. (assembly GCA_937974135.1). Lineage (GTDB taxonomy): Bacteria > Pseudomonadota > Gammaproteobacteria > Thiotrichales > Thiotrichaceae > Cocleimonas. The sequence goes on from CALJIH010000007.1 coordinate 1,915, forward strand.
ATTGGGTTATTTATTGCCCTCGATATAGACACCGACAACATTAAGCTAATTGGTGTCTTTTTAGCAGGATTGGCAGCGGTAGGCGTAACTATTAATATGTTAGGTAGCGCCAATATTCTTAAAAGAATTCCATTTACTTTATTTAGTTTGTATCAAGCTATTGTAGTATCGACTATATCCGCGTTTTTTGTTTTTTTTACGGGTGGCATAGCAATGCCCAATAGCGCAAAAGGCTGGATGATATTCCTAGTAATGCTGACGAGCTTTGTTATTGCCTATCTTTCTGTTTACGCGAGTCTTAAGGTAATCGGTGCGGTTAGGACTTCAACTATCATGAATTTAGAGCCCGTTATGACAACTGTTTTTGCGTTTGCACTATTACAAGAACAAATGACCATGGCCAAACTAATTGGTGCAATGATCGTATTATTTGCAATCTTTCTCGCCCAATTGCCACAAATAAAAAACACTATTAAATAAATAGATTAAAAAAGACAGCTTTGTTGTGCTCTTGTAGTGAGCTTAGTCGAAGTATGTCGACATATTTATACTGAGCCTGTCGAAGGACACCCCCCTACTTTTTGTCGTTTTTTAATTTTCTATATCGTACTTCTGTATTTTTGCTTCTTTGACTTTATAACTAGCGCTGCCAATGTCAGTAGTAGACTTATCAATCAAAAGCTCTCCTGATACCCAAATTGGATCATAAGCTTCTTCTGCTCTTATACCTGCGTTAGATGCAGTTTTAACATGTACTGTTTGGTTAGCGGGTGGTGCGGGTTGGTGTATACAAGCACCAAAATATGGGACAAGTAAGAACTCAGTAATGATGCCATTGCTTTGCTCTAATGGCGCAATAAAACCAGGAATAGATACATTTTTATTAGCCAGTAATTCATTTGGTGGGGCTTTGTTGTACTCTGCCTGCATTTTTTCATAGAGTTTAATCGCTTCGTCACTTCCTTCTTCTAAATTTTTTATAATTGGATTGTATTTTTCTACGATAGAATCAGCATCATAGCCTGGTGCGATTAATCCTTCCCATTTAAGCGGCAAAAATCCTTTTTCTACTTCTTGATCATACAAAGCAACAGAATCTGGTTTTCCCGTTGCGGTTTTATTAGCTGAGTTTTTTTGTTCTTTTACGATTTCTTGATATTCATCCACCGTTTTGCCAACCAGTTCTTTGTTTACAGAATCGCTCGCTTTAACTTTGGAGAGTTTGTTTTCAGCCGCTGGATTAGTGACTTCATTTGTAGAATCGCAAGCACTAAAAAATAGTACAAGTAACAGTGGAATTAGTATTTTCATTTGTTTTAAACCCTTATTCTCCATTAGAACTTTAAGGTTAGTCCGTCTTGTAATGAGTTTCTATAGGCTATAATGCCAGGTATTAAACTAAATAATAAACCCATGATGAATATTAACAAAATCATCAAAAATTGTTCGGTATCAAGCCAACCGATATTAATTGAGAATCCGTATTGATCAAGCAATATCGGCTTTAATACAAAAAGTAAGCTGTATAGTAAACCTAACGCTACAATCGTTCCAACCGCTAAAATCAACAGTGTTTCAACCATAAATAACACGATCACTTGATGCGCATGCGCACCAACCGCTCTCAGAATCGCCATTTCTCGGCGACGCTCATTTAACGTGGATAGCAACATAATTAGCATACTTAACAAACCTGAGAGTAAAACCAAAATAGATACTCCAAGTAATATTTTTTCAAACTGGCCTAAAGTGCGCCATAAATCGGTTAAGGTACTACCGGGAATGATTGCCAATAATGGTTCTTGTGTATATTCGTTAATTTTTCTTTGGACAACAAAAGTCTGCGTTCGTTTCTTTAAACCCAGCATAAATGCGGTTACCGTTTTGGGTTTAAGACCAAATTTACGGGCTTTCTCAGCATCAATTTTTAAGCTGGAACGCGCACCTGACCTCCAATCAATATGAATCGCCTCTATTGCCTCTAAAGATACATGCACGCTTCTGTCCACAGGCGTACCAGTCGCAGCTAAAATTCCAGAGATTTTAAATGGCTTATCATCATGTTCCGCAAACTCCGTTGAAATGGTTCCGTGCGATAGCACGATCTCATCGCCTAATTTGTAACCTAATTTCTTCGCTACCTCTACTCCGATAACTGCATCATATAAATCACTAAACTGCTTACCCTGTGCAAATGATAATGATCGCTTGTCAGCATAACGAAAGTAACTAAAGTAATCTTGATTGGTTCCCACCACTCTAAAGCCTCGGTGAGAATCGCCCAATGATAATGGTATTGTCCATTTCACTTTAGGATCATTACTGATCTTTTGAAAGGAATCGTATGAAATATTATTAGTGGCATTGCCAATCCGAAACACACTATAAAGCAATAAATTCATCGGCCCAGATCGTGCGCCAACAATTAGGTCTGTTTGAGAGATAGTGTTTAAAAAACTATTTTTCGCTTGTTTGCGGACAATATCTACGCCCAACAACAAGGTTAGACTAACGGCGATGGATAGGACAGCCAAAATCAAACTCGTTTTTCGCGCCCATGCGCTTTTCCAAGTTAAAACTAAGAGCGCTTTCATGACGGTGTAGCCTGAACTTTCTTTGATGAATTCAATTTCGTCTTATTGATATCAGTCAGTTCCACAACACGTGAAAAGTGTTTTGCTATGTATTCATCATGACTGACAAAAATGATCGTACTCTGATTGGCATCGGCTTCTTTAAAGAGCAATTGTAAAAAGTTATCGCTATTTTCTCTATCTAACGCGGATGTAGGTTCATCTGCAATAATCAATTCAGGCGCACCTAACAATGCACGACAGGCTGCAACCCGCTGTTGTTGGCCAACGCTTAATTGAGTCACTTTTTTATCAATCACCGACAAAGGTAAATCGAGCGCAGCTAATAAACGACGCGTTTCTTCATGTGTGTTTCCGCTTTTTGAGGCTCGTTTGCTAGAAAATCTAAGCGGTAATTCAATATTTTCTTTTACTGACAAAAAAGGCAATAAATTAAATTGCTGAAAAATTACGCCAAGATGTTCTCCACGAAAACTATCTCGCTTTTGATTAGACAAGCCATTTAAATTTTGACCTAAAATTTCAACAGATCCAGTTTTTGCTTGATGAATCCCGCACAAGAGATTGAGTAAGGTGGTTTTACCACTACCGCTATTCCCACTAATGAAAACATGCTCGTTTTTGGCTATTGATAAATAATCAATAGCCAAAGTTGCTTCTTGTTGGTCTGGCCAAAAAAAAGACACATCTTTTAAATCAACAAGACTGTTATTCATAGTTCGCAAGATTACGCATTTATTTAAGTGTCACTGTACTATTCTTCTTCGTCAGAATGCTTGAGCTTTGTGATGCTGCAGATAACCACTGTAATTGAATTTTTTCCAGTTGCGGCAAGTGCTTAAACAGATCTGCTGTTTTAATCGTGAGCTCAGGCTTGCTATTTTCACAATGGAATTCATAGCTGATGCTGTATTCAGAATGAGTGGATGAATCTTCTGCATGATCATCGTGTTTATCATGCGATTTGTGATCATCGTGATCCGCATGCTCTTTATGGTCATCATGGTCTTTGTGATCCTTGTGATCCTTGTGATCCTTGTGATCATCATGTTTAGCGTGGTCATGCTCATCATGTTCTTTTTTATCTTCATGTTTATCATGATCTTTATGATCACTATGTATTTCGAATGGGCTTTCTATCTGAATGTTTTCAGCTTTACAAGAAACATCTTCAAATTCAAATAACTCATTGGGCAAATTTAGCTGTTTTTCAATTTTTTCAATGGCTTCTTCCTGCTCATGGTTTGACGGTTGATGTTCAAAACCTGTGATATTAAAAGCAGGGCTTAAGAACTCTATGTTTAGCTCATTTTTTTCCCAAACAATATTCATTTTTGCTGCACCATGTTCGTGTGCATCATGTTTTTCATACGCATGGGTAATTGAAACGGATGTGAGTAATAAAAGTAGAAGACTGTGTTTTTTCATAATTTTTTCGCTTTGATAAATTAAATTTAAATAGTTTGATTCGGTTTAGTGTGTATTAAGACAAGCTTTACAGGTGCCGTGCAGTTCAAATTGCAGAGATTCTACTTTAAAACCTGTTTGTTCAGCCCCAGTTTCAATTTGTTTATGTAATTCACTGGTAAGTGTTATCTCTTCTACACCAGAACAGCTATTGCAAATTAAAAACTGAGCATTGCTGTGTTCGTGATCACATTGAAGATGACTGCATGCAATGTATTTATTCGTAGACTCTAATTTATGTACCAAGCCTGAAGCCGTTAAAAACTCTAAAATCCTATATATCGACATTGTAGGCATTGCTGTTTCAAATTTATTCTTATATACATCAGTAAGGTCATATGCTGACAGCGGAATCTTAGATGACAATAAGATATGGAAAATATTTTGACGCTTTTGCGTTAGAGAAATTCCTTTTGCGTTGCATATTTTTTGAATATTTTTTGATGGCTTTGAATGAATCATATTACCTCAATCTTAGTTAGCAACGATATATCATATCATCTGATGTTTTAAGATCAAATAACATTCTTAATACCGATATTAATTACAAAAAAAGGAGTTAATTGGATAGGCAAGATTCTATTTGATTAGCAAATTGTTCGAGCCAATTAATGTACGTCGATTGACCTAGGGAAATATCTTTTGCTAAAACATCTATTTCAACAATTTTTGCTTTCTCAGCAATAATTTTTAAACGCGCTAAACTGATTCCCGAATCATAAAAAACGCAATGAATTTTTTCCTTATCAATTCTCTGATGCACATCACTGATTGTTTTTGCTCCACTAGAAACCCCTTCGTGCAAATCGATCACGATTGGATTTTGCAAGCCAAACTCGGTTGCAAAATATTGCCATGAGTTATGAAACACAAT
>CALJIH010000008.1 GCA_937974135.1 uncultured Cocleimonas sp.
GGAAAGTAATGCACTGTGTTTAATCGAATGGCCTGAACAAGCACAAGGCTACTTACCAGAAGCTGATCTAAGCCTAGAAATCACGTATCAGGAATCAGGCCGCAGCATTAGTATTCTTGATACAGAAGAAGGTTCAATTAATATTTACTAAACAGTAACTTATGGCACTATCGTAAAAATCACTTGAAATTAATCCTCTAATGCGTTTTACTATAAGAGTTAAATTAGAGAGTAAAGTTAAATTGCTCCAGTAACAATGTAAAACAAACAAATTTACACAAAAATAACCGTAAATATCGAAATGGGCTTTGGTATTTACCACCATTATTGGGGAATATGAAAAAGATTACCAACCATAAGCGCAGAGGCTTTGTCCTCGGGCTTGGTAGGGTATTGGGTGTCGCCGGAGTAATTGGAACTTCTGCACTAACACCACATGCTTTTGCTAAAGGTCGCGGCGCTAATCTCAAATCTGTTGCAGTACATAAAAGTACTAACGGAAAAGAACGCATTTTGTTTGCGCTCGATAAATCTGTGCGCCATAAGATTTCTACACTAACTTCCCCTGATCGTGTGGTAATAGACTTCATTGATACGTCTAGTAAAGGCAAACTCAAGCTTGGGCGAAACTCTGCCAATAATAATCAGCAGAAAATGGTTAAAAATCTAAGGCACGCGACCCGAAATACCAAAGATTTTCGTGTTGTCTTGGATATGAATGAAAAAGTCAAAGCCGCCTCTGCTTTAAAGTCGACAGAGAATGGGTATTTTCTTGAAGTTGCTTTAAGTCCATACAATACAAAACAGAACAGCGCACAAAAAGAAATTAAGAAAGCCATCAGCGCCGTCACCGCTGGGGTTGTTAGTAGACCGATGACGATTGCAATTGATGCAGGTCACGGGGGTAGAGACCCTGGAGCAATTGGTAAAAAAGGCACTAAAGAGAAACATATCGCTTTGCAAATCGCAAAACGCTTAAAGAAAAAGATTGATCGCCAACCTGGGCTAAAAGCCGTGTTAATTCGTGATGGTGATTACTACATCTCATTAAGAAAGCGGATTAAAAAAGCGCGCAAACATCGCGCTGACTTATTTATTTCGATTCATGCTGATGCGAATCCCGATACCAGATTAACGGGCTCATCTGTTTATATCTTGTCGCAAAAAGGCGCTTCAAGTGAGGCAGCAAAATGGTTAGCAAATCGCGAAAACTCCTACGAGGATAAATTAGCCGGTGCAGATTTACACAGAGGCAATAAAGTCGTGTCATCGTTACTACTCGACTTATCGCTAGAAGATACGATTGATAAAAGCCATGAAATTGCCAGAGATTTACTCAAGGAATTAGGCTCGGTAAATAATTTACTCAGACGCCGTGTTGAAAGCGCAGGTTTTGTGGTGCTTAAATCGCCGGACATTCCTTCCGTTTTAGTAGAAACCGCATTTATCAGTAACGCCAGAGAAGAGAAACGCCTGAAAACTGCAAGGCATCAAGAAAAACTCGCAACCGCTATTTTTAAAGGGATTCGTCGCTATCAAGTCGCATCAATCGGCAGAGAAAGTGATACCCAATACAGTTAACCTTCTAATAATAACGATTTCCTTCGATGTGTACTTTAGCCGCTTTCATTAGCGGCTTTTTTTTGCCCTTTTTATTTGGAAAAAAGACACCCCCCTACTTTTTACCAATTTTGATCAATATCTTTTAATCTAACGCAATAAAAACTTGCGCATTAGTTTTTGCATTAAATCTCGATTATTCAAGAAAAACCTTGTTTTTGGCAACCATGCTTTAGTGGTTACAACGGTTTTAGCTTTAGACAATTGCTGGTAACCTTCTTTGCCATGGTAATGTCCAATGCCCGAATGACCAGTGCCACCAAAGGGGGCATCTTCTGCGATTACTTGAAGGCTCGTGTCATTTACGCAAACACCACCACTGTGAGTATTTCTCAGAATATGATTGATGGTGTTTTTATTGCTAGACATCACATAAAGCGCCAAAGGTCTCGGCTTAGCGTTGATATAATCAATACATTCTTCGATCGAGTCGTAAGGCATTATCGGCAAAAGTGAGCCAAAAATCTCTTCCTGCATCACTTCCATATCTTCTGTAACATCTGTAAGTAGGTGAGGATAAAAAATCTTACTATCTGCTTTCGTATCCATAGCTTGGGTATGATGAACCGTGGCTCCTTTATCAAGCGCGTCTTTGAGTAGGTTCTGTAATCGATCGTATTGCTTGGTATCGATAATGTGCGTGAATTTATTGCTATTTTTTGAATCCGTGTAAAATTCTTGATACTTCTGCTTAAACAGTTCGATGAAAGTGTTTTCTTTACCTCGTGGGACAAAAGCGTAATCCGGCGCTACGCATACTTGACCTGAATTCAGCGTTTTACCAAGAATTACTGAATCCATTGCGGTTTCCCAATTAGCATCATCTGTAAAAATAACGGGCGATTTTCCACCCAATTCTAAGGTAACTGGTGTTAAATTTTTTGCTGCTGCTTGCGCTACGTAACCACCAACGGTAGTCGAACCTGTAAAGACTATATGATCAAAAGGTAATGCTGAAAAAGCTGCGCCAATCTCATGCTCACCTTCAACAATCACCAAATGCTCTTGAATACATTCTGTTGCTTTGATAATTATTTTATTGGTTTTCGGGGTAAATTCACTGAGTTTTATCATCACCCGATTGCCCGCCGCTAGCGCTTGGATAGCTGGTGACAATGCCAATAGTATTGGAAAATTCCAAGGCGAGATAATCCCAACCACGCCTACTGGCTGGTACTGTACCTCTACACGTGAAGGCGCTAACACCAATCCCGCATGACGCTTAGAAGGCTTCATCCATTTGCGTAAACGCTTCATGGCATAATTGATACCCATCACACTAGGTAACAAGTCTGCGTTTAAACTATCGAATTCACTTCGGTAACCGTAATCTTCATGCAATGCTTGATAAAATTCTTGCTCATGAGAAATGAGGGATTTCTTTAGTGTTTGTAATACTGATTTTCTATCTTCAAGGCTAGGATAACGATTCTTTTTGTAAGCATCGCCCAGATCGTTGAATATTTTATTAAGTTGAGATGTACTAATTGTGGTTTGATATTCCATTATAAAGCAATCGCTCGTTTTTAAGGGGTGATTGTATGTTAAACAATAGCAATATAAAAGTGAGTTAAAGACACCCGCCTACTTTTAGCAAACTTACCGTTTTTTTTTAAAACGGATAATTCGATTATTTGCCTGTTTTTAGGCATTGCGCACCTTTGATGTAATTATTTAGGGCAAATAATTAATAAATTGATATGAGTCAATTCCAGCCGTGGATGTCACTTTTTTTAATGATATTGTGGCGTCGGGTTTAAAGGTTAAACCATCAGTTGCGAGTAGCGTGATTTCTTCGCCATTGTTTAATCTTATTTTAACCGCAGGTGTTTTGCCATTTTCGGTATCAACGCTTGTGGCACTAGTAATAATACCCTGCATATTTTCAGTTCCAGGCATATTTTCAGGCAGTGACATATAGAGAATAAAACCGCAAAACGCCAAAAACATAAATACAGCTGCGGCGATTAACGTCGTTTTTTTACGTTTCTCTTTTAGGTATTCTTTATCAAAATCAGTGATTGGTTCTTGCAAAAGACACCCCCCTACTTTTTAGATGTTTTGAGCGATACGCCATTGCACACCACTCGGATCACTTATTGTAAAATCAAACATCCGCCATGGTTGTTCAACTATTTCTGTCACATCAATATCATATTTATCAGACAACCCTGATTCATCAACTTGATTGTGCCATGCCTCAATATCTTCTACTAATAAATGCATTGCAAAATGCTCAGCTAGCGATTTTTCGTAGTAATCTTGTAATAAAAAACTATTTCTATCTCTGTGAAAATAGGCGACTCCACCCCCTTCCGATGCCATTGTAAAACCTAAATCCTGATAGAAACTCTTAGAAAGCTCAAAGTTCTTTGCCGGAACAAATGCTTTAATTTCAACAGTATTTAAGTTGTTTACAGGTACCATCTAAAGGTTCCTAAATTCAGCTACCGCCGGCGCATGATCAGAGGGTCTCTCCCAACCACGTGGTTCAGGATCAATATAACTCGCGGTGCATTGCTCGGCAAGTTTTGTGCTGGCTAACACAAGATCTATACGTAAACCCATATTCTTATCAAACCCGCCACTACGGTAATCCCACCAACTATAGGTTTGGTCTTCTTGTTCGAATAATCGGAATGAATCTACAAAACCAATATCACAAATTTTCTTTAAGGCATTTCGTTCTGGTGTCGAGCACAGAATTTTTTCATGCCATGATTTTGGGTTATGCACATCTCGATCAGTTGGGGCGATATTAAAATCACCTAAAACGACAAATTGTGGATATTGCTTGGATTGCTCTTCTATAAAGTTCGTGACCTTATCCATCCAATCGAGTTTGTAATCAAACTTCTCTGATCCCACTTCAGAGCCATTCACCACGTATAAATCTAAAATACGAATACCGTTAATGGTTGCTGCGAGTATTCTGCGTTGAGGATCATCCAAATTAGGAATATCCATCACAACGTCTTCGATCAAGAATTCGTTTTTACATAAAATCGCCACACCATTATAGGTTTTTTGCCCTTGATAGACGACGTTATAACCCGCATCCTCGATTTCTTGCTGCGGGAAGTTTTCATCAATCGTTTTGGTTTCTTGTAACACCAAAATATCGACATTACTTTTTTCAAGCCACATCAAGACATGCGGTAAACGCACTTTAAGCGAGTTAACATTCCAACTCGCTATTTTGAATCTTGGCGTAGTGAATGGCTCACTCATGCTGCTAAACCAGAATGTTTGAGCAAAGCATCAACCGAAGGCTCGCGGCCTCTAAATGCCTTAAAAGACTCGATTGCTGGACGTGAACCGCCAACTTCTAAGATCTCAGTTAAAAAGGCTTTGCCGACTTCTTGATTAAACAACCCTTCCTCTTCAAAACGTGCAAAAGCATCTGCAGATAATACTTCGGCCCATTTGTAACTGTAGTAACCCGCCGCATAGCCCCCTGCAAATATATGCGAAAAACCATGCTGGAAGCGGTTAAATGTTGGAGGCGTTACCACTGCAACGCTATCGCGCACGGTATCTAGAATGTCTTGTATTTGCTTTGATGTTTCGATATCGGTATCCATGTGTAAGCGCATATCAAAGATTGAAAATTCTAACTGCCTTACCATACCCATCGCAGTTTGAAAGTGCTTCGCTGCTTGCATTTTATCAAAGAGCTCATCAGGGATTTTTTCACCCGTTTCGTAATGCGCGGCAAACATATCCAGTGCCTCACGTTGCCAACACCAGTTTTCCATAAATTGGCTCGGTAACTCAACCGCATCCCATTCAACACCGCTAATGCCTGAAATATCGAGATATTCGATTTGCGTCATCATGTGGTGCAAGCCATGACCAAATTCATGGAAGAGTGTGATGACTTCATCGTGTGTAAACAATGCAGGTTTGCCACCTGCTGGTGGCGCTGAATTACACGTCATAAACGCAACGGGTGTTTGTATTGCATCGTTTGATTTAAAACGGCTACAGAAATCAGCCATCCATGCGCCGCCACGTTTATGCTGACGTGCGTATAAATCTAGATAGAAACGCGCTTTTAAATCACCATTAGCATTATAGATTTCATAAAAGCGCACATCATCATGCCAGCTTTCTTGTTCATTATTCTGTTTAATCGATACGTTATAGAGCTTTTCAACCAGCTCAAACAAACCATTAAGAACATTATCAACTGGGAAGTATGGTTTTAAATCTTCATCACTAATGCTGTAGCGCTCTTGCTTGAGTTTTTCGCTTACGTAAGTCACATCCCACGCTTGCATGTCGTCAATACCTACTTCGTCTTTTGCGAATTGTTTTAACGCTTCGTATTCTTTTTTTGCAAACGGTAATGACTTCTCAGCTAGCTCACCTAGAAATTCTAATACTTGTTTTGGCGAATCTGCCATTTTGGTATCGAGTGATAATTCTGAATAGTTATTAAAACCCAAGAGCTGTGCTTTTTCTTGGCGCAACTTTAAGATTTTCTCCATATTGGCGCTGTTATCTAGCTTGGCATCACCGCCCTGATCAGACGCTCTTGTGCTATAAGCACGATACATTTCTTCACGTAAAGCTCGATCATCTGCATAGCTCATAACAGCGTAATACGATGGAAACTCTAAGGTTAGCATATAGCCTTCTGCATCCCGCTGTTTAGCGGCAGCGGCGGCTTGTTCAATAGCGGTATCGGGCAGACCTTTCAAGGCAGACTTATCATCAAGTTGCTTGGTCCAGGCGTTGGTTGCATCAAGTACGTTGTCCGAGTATTTAGAGGTAATCGTCGATAATTCACTGCTGATTTCGCCGTAACGTTGTTTTTTCTCATCATCAAGATCAACGCCTGAGAGTTTGAATCCTTTGATCGAGTCTTCGATAGATTTTCGCTGAGCATTATCTAAACCCAACTCATCTTGATTGTCTTGAATCTGTTTGATCGCATCAAATAATGTTTTGTTTTGACCCATCTCAGTGCTGTATTCACTGAGCTTTGGTAAACAGCCATTGTAAGCATCACGTAGCTCAGGAGTGTTCACCACTCCATTCATATGGCTGATAGGTGACCACATGCGTTCGAGTTCGTTATCCGCTTTTTCAAGTGGCTCAATCAGATTGTCCCAAGTATATTTGGTATTATCGTTTAATAAAGATTCGGTTAGCGCGCGGCTTTGCTTGAGCAATTTATCCAAAGCGGGCTCGATATGTTCAGCTTTTATCTCAGGAAAATTGGGTAAATCAGCAATATCAAGTAATGGGTTTTGATCGGTTGAACTCATAATTAATCTTCTTATTGGTTAGTCACTATTATCTACGAATATTCATATACTATTGGATTGATTCTAGGTTAAATCAAGTGATTTTAGGGTTAAAAAAGACCCCCCCTACTTTTACACGATTTCATTTTCTCTTCGGGCTGGCGTTTCTATGCTCTTTCGTTGTCTCGGCTGTGCATCAGCTTGATATTTTTAGTTAGCCTGTATCAAGGTTACTTTATCACCTTCTCTACCAATCAATAACTCGCCAGCTATCACAGCCGCTATTTGATCATTCACTAAGGCGCCGCGCCAATCATCGGAGATAGTTGTTTCACCTGCTAAAATCATATTTGCCACTTGTTTGCGAGTGGCAATTACGGCAGCAGTAATATTGTGTTTTTTCGCTTGGATTTGAATCACTAGCATAAGTAAATCAATTAAGGCATTTTGATGCGCACTAGGTTTCTTTGCTCTGGGGAGTTCGGGCCAGTCTGATTCAGGTACTTCTTTACCCTTTTTGATGAGTGACAGCCATATATCATGATTCTTTTGTGATCGATCTGGGTTGATACCCCTGATTTCTTTGACTTGTTCGACAGTAGTGGGTTGTTGACGCGACAAATCGAGTAAAATATCGTCGCTGAGAATCCATTTTCGCGGTCGATCAGATTTCTCTGCTTGTTCTTCACGCCATGCTGCAAGTTCACGTAAAACTGCTAATTGCGGGCGTTTTAAAATCTGATTTCCTTTAACCTTTTTCCAACGCTGGTCTGAATGCATCTCATAAGTTTCAGGATCAGTTGCTTTCCCGAAATCTTTATTGAGCCAACTTAAACGGTTTTGTGATTCTAATTGCTCAAGCATTTTGGGGTAGATCTGTGCCAAATAACGCACATCGTCAATCGCGTACTCAAGTTGAGCATCTCGTAATGGTCTTTTAGACCAATCAGTACGCGATTGCGTTTTTGCTAAACTCACTCCTAACATGTTTTCAACTAATCGTGCATAACCCATTTGATCACCAATACCTAAGACAGAAGCGGCTGTCTGGGTATCAAAAATTGGTGCAGGTATTTTGCCCGAAAGTTGTAACAGTATTTCTAAATCTTGATGCGCAGCGTGTAATACTTTGGTGATTTCGGGATTGTGCATTAAAGCATTAAATGCAGACATATCATCAATCGCCATTGGATCAATACAAGCACGATGCTCATTCGCCTCAATTTGAATCAAACAAAGCTTCGCATAATAGGTTTTTTCGCGCAAAAACTCGGTATCTATCGCGAGCCATTTTGCACTACTAATTTTATCCACAAAAACTTCTAAATCTTGCGTTGTACTGATTACATCAACCACTGCATCACCTTTTAATCTATATGCCACGAGCATAAAGTACTTTACGCGAATAACAAATAATAAAGATGAAAATATCGGGATTAGTTGGTGATATAATTTTGCTATGACAGCGAAATATGACGCACTTAATGCTGAACGAATCAGCGCAGCAATTCAGCAATTCTCTAAAGAAAATTTACAGTCACCTTACACAAGCAAAATTAGTTGTTTTGAGACCATTGATTCAACCAATACTTGGTTATTGAAAAATGGCAAACATGGGGACTTTTGTTTAAGCGAAACCCAGACAGCGGGACGAGGTCGGCGCGAAAACCAATGGGTATCCCCACAAAGTGGCAATATCTATTTATCATTTTGTTGTTACTTTGATAGCAACATTCAACAACGATCACTATTAGGATTAATTGCTGGAATAGCGGTCGCTGAAGCATTACAAGACATTGGTTTAACCGGCCATGGCTTAAAGTGGCCGAATGATATATTTTGGAAAGACAAAAAACTCGGAGGCATTTTGATCCAAACTGCTGAAAATTATGAAAAGTTTGTCATTGGCATCGGTTTAAACGTTAGTCTACCAAAAGAAAGTCGAGTTAAAATTACTCAACAAGCGGTTTCTTTAGAAGAAGCCTTGCAAGCTAAGGCCTTTGATCGGGAAACAGTCGTTATCAAGCTATTACAGCGTTTATTATTACACGCTGAGATGTTCGCAGATCTTAGCTTTCAAGCGTTTACGCAAAGCTGGCAAAGGTGGGATATTCTGCATCATCGTGAAGTGGGCTTTCAGCATCAAAATCAAGAAATAACGGGAAGAGTCGATGGGATTGATGAACACGGTCGTATCGGAATTTTGTTAGAATCTGGAATAGAATATTTTTCAGCGGCTGACATAAAACTCAAAAAACCAACTCAAACTTAGACTATGGGCGCTAACAATACATTACTAATCGATTGTGGGAACACTTATCTCAAGTGGTGCCTGTTTGATGGTGATGACTTAACCCCACAACAAAGTGAATACCACAAAGACACTTCAGTACTAGAAACGTTTAAAGATATCGTTGATAGCCAAGCTGAAATTTGTGATTCAATCGTGATGGTGTCGGTTCTAGGTGAAGTGTTTTTAGCAGGCGCGAAAAAAATAGCTGAAGATGCAAATCTGAGTTTTTTAGAGGCAAGTTCAAAAGCAAAGTTAGCCAGTATTAGTAATGGCTATCAAGAGCCAGAAGAGCTTGGCAATGATCGTTTAGTTGCGATGATCGGTGCTTATGAGTTATTCGATTATCTAGCCTGTATTGTGATTGATTCTGGAACGGCAACAACGATCGATGCTGTTGATGAAACAGGACAACATTTAGGTGGCGTTATTTTTCCTGGTTTTGAATTAAGTTTAAATAGTTTAAATAGTGATACCAAACAACTTCCTAAATTCGATAGTAGTACACAAAAAATTGAAGCCAATGGCTTGGCAACCGAAACGAATGAAGCAATGGCAAGTGGTTGTTTATTAGGGCTTGCTAGCGCAATTGATGGTATTTGTAATAAAATGCATCATCAGTTACAACTCAAATCATTTCAGCCTTCAGTAAATGTAAAAAGGGTTATTTGTGGCGGTGGCTCCAAAGCATTATTAAAGCATTTAGAAGGTGATTACGAATATTACGAAAATCTTGTGATGCTGGGCTTAAAGAAAATTAAAGAAGATTCAATAAAAAATGATTAAGAAACTCGTCATTGTTCTAGCATTACTCAATGCCATCTTCTTTATTTGGACGATGGTCGCAGCTAGCAATGCATACACTCAACCTGCACAATATGAAGAAGGTGTAGCCGGTATAACCCTATTACCAAGAAATACAAAAAACTCCTATCAAAGCAGTACCTCTTCAACCCAAAGTAGTTGTTATGCCTTTGGACCATTTGATAGCGAAAAGTCTGTCAAAATAATAGCCAATAGAGTGAATGGTTTTGGCTTATGGACAGATATTCAAAGCCAAGAAACCATGCAGACACTCAATTTTTTAGTCTATCTACAACCCTTTGCTACGCGTAATGAAGCCCTTAAAGTCGTCAATGAAATTCGTAAACATGAAGTTAAAAACACTAAAATATTAGACAGCGGTCCTTACAAAAATGCAATCGCATTAGGTTCTTTTGGTGACTTAAACAAAGCACGTCGGCACGCTGAATATGTTCGGTTTCTTGGTTATGATGCGCGCTATACCACCCAGCAAAAACGTAAGGTGGTCTATTGGGTAAATTTCGATGAGCCTTTCGGAACTAATGTTCCAGTGATGCGATGGGCAAAAGAGATAGATGCAAAAAGCAGTCCACAGAAAATTCCTAAGTCTTGTGTCAGTAGATAACCTTTTTCTTAAGAACTAAGAGGCAAAGAAAAAGGGTGCCTACCAAAGTACCGTAAAGTGAACGTCGACCTTGAACCAGTTAGGTTCAAGTGGAAGTAATCTTAAGTTTATTAGGCTTACCGCCGTAGCAGTCATGCTCACAAAACCTCGTCAAACATCCGGAGTTTGTAATTAGGCTCAAGGGAATACCCGGACACTTTACGAATACCCCAGAGGACACCCGTTAAAATCATACTAAAGTAAATTTCGCTTCTTGTTAAGGTTAAATTGACGAAAAGTCTAAATTTAATTTTTAGAGGCTAATAAAAAAGTCTTAAAAAACATTATATTAGGAAAAGCTAAAATACTGCTATGTGATTAATAAACAAATATATTTAAATTAATACTTATCCTAGCAACACTCAAAAAAACTTTTTTTTAAAAGATAAAAAACCATAAACATTATATAAATGTGAAATAAAACTTGAATGTTTGTTTTTTGTTCGATATAAATGTAGTCGAGTAAACAATTAGAGAACGATCATGCTAACCTCAAAGCAGTCACAAGTGTTACAAACGATACAACACCTCGCTCAACAAATGGGCTATCTGCCAACCCTCGAGGAGATCGGACAAGATATGGGGATCGGTCGGAGCACTATTCACAAACATATTCGAACATTAATCAATAATGGTTACTTGCAAGAAGCTGAAGGTAAATCAGCCTACCAATTAGCAGACCCACTGGATGAAGAAGAAGGCTCACTACCTTATATGGGTAGAATTGCAGCTGGCTTTCCTATTGAAGCTATTCCAGATCAGCAAAATATTAATTTGGCGCAACTTTTCTGCGGACCAGATCGTTACGTCTTAAAAATTGCAGGCGATTCGATGATAGAAGCAGGCATATGGGATGACGATTATGTCGTCATCGAAAAAAGAACCTCCGCAAGAGAAGGGGATATTATTGTAGCTTTGGTTGATCGCTACGAAGCAACACTGAAATATTACCATCCTAAAGATACTGGTGTTGTTGAATTACGACCTGCAAATTCACAGTTACAATCTATGTTCTATCCTGCTGATCAAGTTGAAATTCAGGGTGTGATGGTTGGCGTATTTAGAAGCTATTAATCCATAACTTTCTAAAATATTTTTAAAAAAGACACCCCCCTACTTTTTGGCTGTTTTGCTTATTGTCTTTCGTTATAATCGCTTGAATTATTAAGATTCTGTTTTTTTACACAGAATCATCAAGAGAAAGATCATGAGTGAAAAAGATATCTATCAAGATTTACAGCAATTAGGCGCCCAAAGTAATTTACCCAATTCACCAGAAGAAGCTATTTTAGAAAGCGTTGAAAACCCACAATCTGATGTGGATTACGTTGTACGTTTCACCGCACCAGAATTTACCTCATTATGCCCGATGACCGCTCAACCGGATTTTGGTCATATGATGATTGATTACATCCCCAATAAAAAATTGGTGGAAAGTAAATCGCTCAAACTTTTCTTAGGCTCATTCAGAAATCACGGTGCTTTCCACGAAGACTGTACAATAACCATTGCTAAAAGAATCATTGCTGAAATAGATCCTAAATGGTTACGCATCGGTGGTTACTGGTATCCACGCGGAGGTATACCGATCGATTTATTTTTTGCGCACGGCGATATTCCAAAAGGTGTCTGGGTGCCTGACCAAGGGGTTCCGCCTTATCGTGGCCGTGGTTAAATATAATCAAAAAGTTGGTGCCTCCTTAGGCTCCCTAAGAACCAAGGAGGTAGTAGAGTAATTTCCGTAAGGAAATATCGGGGTCGGCAGTAGCAAGGAGTCGAATTATAAAAACTAACACACCCCTCTACTTTTTGGCACTTTTGCCGAATAACAATCAGTTTTAAGTAGTTTATTCAGTTACCAACGCTACACGTATCGCATCCAGCTTTAATTGTGCATTAGCTAAATAGTCTTTCACGGCTTTATTGTTTTCTTCAAGTTGCGTGATTTCTTCATCACGAATATTCAGATTAACCTTCGCCAATGCTCTTAATCTTTCCAAATCATCATGTGCTTTAACGGCAAAGCTTTTCTGTGCTTCTTCGATAATCTTGTCTTGTTGCGGCTCGGCGAGTTTAGTCGCTTTATCGATTAATTCTTGGATTTGAGGTCGCGCATGTTGAATCAAATCTTGCGTAGTGCGCTTCTTAACTTTTTCAGCAAGATGATTAAGTACTTCATGTTTTAATGCAGTTGCCAAATTACGCCCATGATTATCAATCGCAATCCGCACGCTAGATTCTGGTAAGTAACGATGAACTTGTAAGAAACTTGGTGCAGGACAAAACACATTGAAATAAGCTTCTAGTATCAAAGTCCCTTTTGGATAACCTTTATTTTTTAAAGGCAGCGCACAGAAACTCGCATTACCAAATTCGCTACCACGAATCATTTCAATGGCACCCGTTACCATTGGATGTTCCCAAGTGATAAAGTGCATATCATCACGGGATAAAGCAATATCTCGCTGATAAGTAGCTGTTAACCCCTCTTCAGATAAGCCTGGGAAATCACTGGTTAGCATATGATCTGTGGGCTTTAAGATAAAACTATCAACACCATGCACTTGCTGATCGACGCCGTATTCATCGAATACCGCATCCATAAAACCACTAAGTTCAGCAGTATTGGTTGATGACACAACATTATCAACCACTTCTTCAGCATGATCTTTATTACACGAATTAAGTTCTAAGAGTCGATCTCGGCCCTGCTGCATTTTCTCTAATGTATCGTCAGCTAGAGTTTTACTGCGAGCGACTAAGTCTTCAAACTTTTTATCATCTCCAGATACAAGCTCACGACGTAGTTCATTTTCAAATACTTCAAAAATACTGTGACCAACTGGGCAAACATGCTGGAATGCATTTAAGCCGTTGTTATACCAATTCATCAATCTTTCTTGTGAGGTATTTTTAAAATACGGCACATGAATTTTTATGGTTTCTGTTTGACCGATACGATCTAATCGACCAATACGTTGCTCTAATAAATC
>CALJIH010000009.1 GCA_937974135.1 uncultured Cocleimonas sp.
GCTGGTAGCTTTTTTAAAATCACAGTCATAGCAGGTAATTTATGAAAATAGGATGTACCTAAATCACCTTGTGCGGCTTTTTTTATAAATCGTCCGTATTGAATTAAGAAAGGATCGTTCAAGCCCATTTCTTCACGCATCACTTCTCTTTCTGCTTCTGACACTGACTGACCCGTCATTTCTCTTAGAGGGTCGCCTAATTTATCTTTGATGGAAAAACTAAGAAGACTGATAATCAGCATAACGACAATGGCTTGAAGTGTACGCTTGAAGAGAAATTGCAACATAGTGAATAATTTTTTAAGACGATTTTTTAAGAATAAAGACAAAACACATAAAAGTAGGGGGGTGTCTTTTACGTTTGATCGTTTACTATAAAAACTGAGCGACTAATGAGTCGCTCAGTAACAGGTAATTGAACCACTCTTAATCCATTTTCAAATCGCCAATATAAGGGAAGTTCATTGCATTTACGATTTCTTTAATATTCACACCTTTACGAGATGCCCAAGCAAGATTCTGCCAATGCAGTGGGATAAACCCTGCATCGTCGTGAATATGCTTTTCAATAGACATTAATAGCGCGGCGCGTTTAGCATCGTCGGTCTCTTTATTTGCTGCAACTGTAGTTTCATCTACCATTTTACTACTGTAGTTACCTGAGTTGTATGCACCCAAACCTGTTTCTTTGTCAGGTGTCATAGAAAGGAACTCGTAGAAGTTTGCGCTATCTTCGGTATCAGAATGCCAACCAATCATCATTGCATCAGCTGCTCTTTTATCAAATTCTGGCCAGTACTGTGCTTTAGGCATGGTTTTCAGATCGACTTTAATATTAATTTTAGACAGCATTGCGGCTACCGCTTGGGCAATTTTCTCATCATTAACATAACGATTATTTGGTGCCATCATAGTGATTGAAAAACCATCCGCGTAACCCGCTTCTTTCATTAACTCTTTCGCTTTAGCAAGATCAAAACGAGGCTTTAATGCAGGGTCATGTCCTAAGTAACCAGCAGGGCTCATTTGTGCTGCTGGAGTAGCAAAACCTTTCATGATTTTCTTCGCAATACCGACGTTATTTACTGCATAAACCATTGCTTGTCTTACTTTAGGGTTTTTAAATTCCTCTCTACGTTCTTGGTTTAATTGGAAGGTAATGATACGAGTACCAGGCATAGTGACTAATTGGGCTTTATCACTGCCTTCGATTTGACCAAACTCATTAGGTGCAACTGGAGCAATAAAATCTACATCTCCTGAAAGTAGGGCAGCAACACGCGTCTGGTTATCTTTAATCGGCGTCATTATTACTTCTGACACATTACCATTGGAGTCTTTGTCCCAGTAATCAGCAAAGCGCTTAAATACAACTTTAACGCCTTGTTCGCGTGACTCAACGGTAAATGGGCCTGTACCTGAAGAATTTGTGGAAGCGAATGAAGCCCCATCTTTTACGATTTCAGCTTTGTCTTTACCGGCATCAGTTTTGCCACTGTAAAACTTACTATCCATAGGGAAAATATAAGTTGCGGTATGCATCACTAATGGATATGGACCATCTGTGACTAGCTCGATCGTATTATCATCAATCACTTTCAAATCTTTAAAGTTTGCGAAAATACCTTTGAAGTCTTTACTGGTTTTTAATCGATCAAACGTCCATTTAAAATCAGCCGCGGTCATGGTATTGCCAGAATGAAATTTAACGCCCTGACGTAACTTAAAACGTACTGTATTCGCGTCTATTCTCTCCCAGCTGGTCGCTAGACGTGGTTCGAATGAAAGATCTTGTGCCCAACGAACTAAGGGGTCATGAGTCATGTGTGATAATTGCAGCATACCACCTGATAATTGTTCATGAATATCCAAACTAATTGGATCAGCATCGTAAGCGAGTTTTAATGTTTTTGCTGTGACTGGTGTAAACGCTAATGCGCTTGTCATTAAACCAGCCATTACTATCATATTAAATTTTTTTAATAGCTTGAGTTTTTTCATGCTTTGTCCCTCTGTTGATTAAGTGTTTAACTTAATGAGTTTAGTACATTGAAATTATTTGCTTGAAAATTTTTGAGTTATTTTTAATTGAGATTAAGATTTTCTCTATTCTTAAGATTTTCAAACTTTGGCATTAAGTGTAAAAGTTCTTTACTGTACTGATTTTGTGGGTTCTCAAAAAAGCTTTCAGTATCGGCACATTCTAGTATTTCTCCACGTTGCATAATGGCTACCCGATCACACATCTGCCTAATGACGGGTAAATCATGACTGATAAACAGCATGGTTAAACCAAGTTCATCTTGCAAGTCTTTGAGTAAGTTAAGTATTTGTGCTTGTACTGACACATCAAGCGCTGATGTGGGTTCATCACAAATGAGGAGGCGAGGGCGGCAAGCCAATGCTCTGGCAATGGATATGCGTTGACGCTGGCCACCAGAAAATTCATGCGTATATTTAACTCCTGACTTTCGACCTAAGCCCACATGGTCCAAAAGGTCACCTACGATTGTTTCTATTTGGTTTTTTTCAGCAAGTTTGTGATAGCGAATGGGTTCAGCAATAATATCCTGAATTTTCATGCGTGAATTAAGTGATGAATACGGATTCTGGAAGATCATTTGCAAGCGTTGATTTACTGCTTGAAGCGCTTCTTTATCGGCGTTATTCACTAATTCAACACCGTCATAAACTATTGAGCCAGAATCTGGTTTTTGTAAGCCTGAAATCATTCTCGCAATGGTGGATTTACCAGAGCCACTTTCACCAACCAAGCCAAAAGATTCTCCTTGTCTAATTGTAAAATTAACATTTTTAGTCGCTTGTATTCTTTTTTGATTTTTTTTAAAAAATGCATCTTGAGTAATAAAGCTTAGGTTCAAATTTTTAACGACTAACAAATCATCAGAGCTTTCATGCTTCTCACTTTGCCCCAGCCAATGAGTGTTGACGTCGATTGAGGTCAAACCAGATTCAATACTTTCTATCGTTTCTACTAAAGGAAAACGATCAATTTTTTTACTAGATAAGGGTACTGCACTGATTAAACTTTGTGTGTATGAATGTTGTGGATTACTGAGGATTTGGTAGGTTTCTCCAATCTCAACTAATTTACCTTGATATAACACCGCTACTCGATCAGTAACATTAGCAATCACTCCCATATCGTGCGTAACCAAGATACAGCCGACTTTAAGTTCTACGCATAAATTCTTAATAAGTTTTAGTATTTGATCTTGAACAGATACATCTAAAGCTGTGGTGGGTTCATCGGCAATAAGTAACTCAGGTTCACCTGAAAGAGCAATCGCAATAACCACTCTTTGGCGCATTCCGCCTGAAAACTGATGTGGATATTGTTTAATACGAACTTCAGCTTCAGGGATGCCAACTTTTTCTAATAAATCAATGGATCTCTTTGATGCTTCTGACTTACTCACATTCAAACAATTGATAATGGTTTCAATCATTTGATCCTCTATAGTAAACAGCGGATTCAATGAAGTCATAGGGTCTTGAAAAATGAAACCAATCCGTTTACCACGAATATTACGTATAGCTTCCCCCTCAAGATCAGAGATGAGCTCATCGTTTAATCGAACTTCACCGTTTACCACTCTACCAGGTTTACTTAAAAGCTGTACGATCGCATTACCTATGGTTGATTTACCGGCACCTGATTCTCCTACCAGACCCAGTATTTCTCCTTCATCGACTGAAAGACTGACATCATTGACTGCAATAGCTGTATTGTGGCGACTTGGAAATTCTATTCTGAGACTTTTTATTTCTAGTAGGGGCATTAAATAACTTCGTTTATGTTTTTCAAAGTGTAGGAAATAAATACATAAAATGCATTGAACAAAAGATAATTCTTTAAAAGACACCCCCCTCGTTTAAACATATATGAAATGTCTATATTTTTTAGGTAAAAAAAAGCCACTGAAATCAGTGGCTTTATCATCATTATTCGAATAATGATTAATTTTTGATTCCTGGTTCTACAACTGTAACGATAACCATTGCTGCATCTGTATCACCATTTTGATCAATAATGTCATAGAAGAACTCATCTTGACCAACAAATCCCGAATCAGGTGTATATGTAATCACGCCATTGTTATAAGTAACACTGCCATTTGGAGGATTATCTACAGCAGTAATTCTTAAGCCAATACCTGAATCATTCAATAGTACATTGATATCGACTGAAGTGTCTTTATTAATAGTGACCCTATCATTTCCAGTTCCAATCTTATCGTCTAATGACTGAACAGTGACAGTTTCAGTTGCTGTAGCTGTTCCACCATTACCATCACTGATTGTGTAGTCAAATGAATCTACACCAACAAAACCAAAATTTGGGGTGTAAGTAATTTTCTTACCATCGGCAGATATAACAGCAGTACCATTTGCAGGATTATCAACAGTTGTAATTGTTAAATTATCTCCATCTACATCTGAATCATTCGCTACGGTCATTAAAGTAACAGCAGTTGTTTCGAATGTTGACGCAGAATCATTCACAGCTTTTGGTTTTGTGTTAGGTGCAGCTGTAACAGTTATTGTTTCTGTTGCCATTGCAGTACCACCATTACCGTCGCT
>CALJIH010000010.1 GCA_937974135.1 uncultured Cocleimonas sp.
TCCTTTACACACAAACTTTAAATCAAAAGTGCGCAAAAGTGGGGGGGTGTCTTTTAAATCAATTATTCTGTCTTTTTCTTGCGTGCGCGGGGGTGCGCTTTGTCATAGACATTTGCCAGATGCTGAAAATCAAGATGCGTATAAATTTGTGTGGTACTGATATCAGCATGACCTAGGAGTTCTTGAACCGCGCGTAAATCTCCAGAAGATTCAAGGATATGACTGGCAAAAGAATGACGCAATTTATGCGGATGTATATGTTGTGATAGGCCTTGTTTCTTGCGCCAATAACTTAAGCGTTGTTGTATAGATCGTGTGCTGATTCGGTTACCGCGTTTACTCACAAATAAAGCCGTTTCATCATGATTCGCGATGGTATTTCGTTCTGATATCCAGCCTTGTAATGCTTCAACTGCCTTACTGCCAATGGGGAGCAATCTTTCCTTATTGCCTTTACCGATGGCGCGTAAAGATTTTTCTTGAAAATCGATACTGTCAAGATTGAGATTTACCAATTCTGACAAACGTAAACCTGAAGAATAAAATAATTCCATAATTGCGCGATCGCGTATCGCTAAAATACTGTCTGCAGGAATATTTAACAGCTGTGAGAGGCTGTCGGTGTCAAGGGTATCCGGTAATTTACTGGCTGACTTTGGCGCGCGTATATCAACCGCAGGATTATTTTTGAGTAAGCGTTTTCGAATCAGAAAATTATAAAAACTGCGCAACGAAGATAATTTGCGCTGTAGAGTTTTACTACCGATTCCTTGTCGATGTAGCCCTGCAACCCAGTTTCTTATATGCAGGTTATCTGCTAGGGTAATATCTTCACATTGATTGTTTTTAAGCCAATCTTGAAACTGATTTAAGTCTCTTTCATAACTATCAAGAGTATGGCTAGAGTATTGTTTTTCGAATTGAAGGTAGTCTTTGAATTGCTGCGTATGAGAGATTGACTGATTCACGGCTGGTAAAATGTATTGAATAAATACAAAGGCCTCTCTGCTAATCCATTATTTATTGTGGTAAGTGATACTGGTTGAAATTAGTTCACCAAGATGGCTAATAAATACGGTGCCCATACCAGGGTGGAATCGGCTTTCGTCTTCACTACCCAATGCCAAGATTCCTAATTTTTCAGTGCTAAACAAGGGCACCAAAGCAGTAGAGTTGACGCGGTCTGTATTTTTCTCAAACAGAAACGCTTGTTGTTCTTCGTTTAAACGTCCACAAATGGGTCGTTTGGTTTTGAATAAATTTGAAAAGCTTTTTAAATTTTTGTTGGTTGGTTCAACAAAATGTAAGGTATCGTCACCACCAATAATCTTTAATGTAACAAAGTCCGCATTAAAATCTTCACGCAACACCTCTTGGCAGGTACCAATAACATCATCAATGCCGTCAGCACGCATTAACTCTAAAGTGAATCTTTGTAGGCGAGTAACGATTTGTTCATTGCCACGCGCGGTGCGAATCAAACCATTGAGTTGTTCTTCTAGGTCACGACTTTTTTCGCGTAAAATTGCAACTTGGCGTTCGATTAGTGATGAGGTTCCAGCCTCGTGGGGCACTTGGATATTTGCCAGTAAATCGGTATGACGTTGAAAGAAATCAGGATGGGAAGCGAGGTATTTCGCAATGATGCTTTCGTCCATCATCGCATCAGCAATAATCGACTCATCTTCTTTATCGCTATTAAGTTCCTTTTTTACGTCTGAACCCATTTAATTCTCCAATTGATTGTTTTTAGAGTGAAATCTTTCCTTTAAATACAGTCGATGCTGATCCTGTCATCATAACTGGATTTTTCTCACCTGCCCAGTGAATTGATAAATTGCCACCGAGTAATTGGGTTTCAACGTTGTTATCTAACTTGCCTAGAATGATTCCAGCCACCACTGCGGCACAAGCCCCTGTACCACAGGCTTGAGTTTCCCCGACACCGCGTTCATATACTCTCAATTTAATTTCTGATCGATTGATTATTTGCATAAACCCTACGTTAACTGAATTGGGGTAGTGCGGGTCGTTTTGTAGTGCCTTACCAATTCTTTCAACTTCGGCAGTATTCACATCATCCACTAAAATGACTGCATGAGGATTTCCCATAGATATTGCGCTGAAGTGTAGTTTGTCTCCATCGATATCAAGTTCATAGATTTCCTGAGTTTCTGTCGCAATAAAAGGAATATCTTTAGGTGTAAAAACGGGAGTGCCCATATCAACAGTTACATCACCGTTTTGCTGTCGATTGAGTGTTAACCGAGCATTTGATGTTACCACTGATATCTCATTTTTATCGGTTAAACCTTCATCATGTACAAAATTAGCAAAACAGCGCGCACCATTCCCACATTGCTCAACTTCACCACCGTCGTTATTGAAAATTCGGTAACGAAAATCAGCAGTTTCATCATCTGATTCTTCGACCAATAATAATTGATCACAGCCAACACCGAAGCGACGGTCAGCAATGTATTTTACTTGCTGATCGTTTAGTGATATGTCTTGGCTTATGGCATTAATCATAACGAAATCATTACCAAGTCCGTGCATTTTTGTGAATTGTATTTCCATAAAAAAAAGCTTGTTACTCGTGTTTTTTCAATTTCTTAGTCTACCTTATAAATATAAGCGCTTCATAGTTGATTTCAAAGCAAATCAGACGGTATCTTTGAATTAAATGCTGTGCTAATATAAACAATATAATGATATGCTAATATAGATTAATTATAGTTAAAATATCGATAACTAAATGGAGGAAATAAATGAGCGAGTTTGATGAAGAATTAGATGCCAGAGGCCTAAGTTGTCCATTACCCATATTGCGTGCTAAAAAAGCCATCAATGGACTAGAGCCAGAGCAAACTTTGAAGATTATGGCGACTGACCCAGGTTCGGTAAAAGACTTTGAAGCGTTTTGTAAGCAAACGGGTAATGAGTTGTTATCTTCAACTGAGGAAGACGATAATTTCATTTTCTTAATCAAAAAAGGTTCTTAATCGATCTTTAAAACTGAATTTTAAAAGCACCTTCGGGTGCTTTTTTTATGCCTACAGATTATGATTAAATCATGAGAAATGATCCTGCCAGCATTAAAGCCTTTCTATCAGAGCGTAAAAAGCAATCACTATATCGTTCGCTGAGAGTTAGCCAGTCTGCTCAGCAGCCGGTTATGTTTATTGACGGTAAAGAATGCTTAAATTTTTGTAGTAATGATTATTTAGGTTTGGCGAATCATCCTGAAATTATTACATCTTTTAAAACAGCTGCGGATGTATACGGCGTTGGTAGTGGGGCATCCCATTTAATTAACGGACATTCAAAAGAACACCAAAAACTTGAAGATGCGATTGCTGAATTTACAGGGCGCGATAATGCGTTACTTTTTTCAAATGGTTATATGGCAAACATGGGTGTTATAAATGCGTTGCTAAATCGAGGTGATTTGCTTTTCCAAGATCGACTCAATCATGCGTCTTTAATTGATGCGGGTTTGCTATCAAAGGCAAAAATGCAGCGTTATCAACATAATGATATGAATCATCTTCTAAAGCTTTATGCAAAGATAAGCGAAGAAGACAAATCTAGAAATAGCATGCTTGTGACTGATGGCGTGTTTAGTATGGATGGTGATGAAGCGGCAATTCGAGAACTTTCAAATTTAAGCAAAAAACACCAAGCATGGCTGATGGTAGATGATGCTCATGGCTTTGGTGTATTGGGTGAAACAGGTGCCGGTTTATTGCAGCAGGAAAATTTATCTCAAGATGATATCCCAATTTTAATGGCGACATTAGGCAAAGCCTGTGGCACCTCTGGTGCATTTGTAGCGGGCAGTCATGATTTAATTGAATATCTAAAACAAACTGCGCGTACCTTTATATACACAACAGCACTACCCTCAAGCATTGCCGCGGCGACATTAACTAGCCTTAAAATTATTCAAAATGACACTTGGCGACGTGAGCATTTACGGGCGTTGATTTCACGGTTTAAATCAGGTGCAGAGCAATTAGAAATCCAACTTATGCCTTCAAATACTGCTATTCAACCTATTGTGGTAGGTAGCACTGCAAAAGCCGTGGAACTTAGTAACGCTCTTGAGGATCAAAATATTTTAGTGACGGCAATTCGTCCACCAACGGTACCTGATGGGTCTTCAAGATTACGCGTTACATTTTCAGCAAATCATACGTTTGATCATGTTGACATGCTTTTATCTGCGTTGAACAAAGTCTGTTAATCTGCTTAAAAAGACACCCCCCTACTTTTGTGGGGTTTGTTAATTATAATCATAGGATTATCATTGTTATGTTGAGTAAACCTCGGCTTCGCACTTTTGGCAATATTCAGTTATATTCCTAGCTTCAAGGGCTAATAATGAAAGGATGCTATCCGTTTTGCTACGCTGTTTTCCCCAATTCAATAAACGAGTAATGGTTGTCATGCAACAGCTGTTGAAGTTTGGATTATGGAGTAAAGTTCTCATAGGGATTTTATTGGTATTTACTTTTTCAATTTCAAGCCTTGCAGACAATGAAGAAAACAGTGCTGATAAAGCAGATGAAAATCCCATTGCCGTGGCAAAGGCGAAACAAAAAGCACAACTGACCACCCAAACGCTCACAACCTTATTGAATTTTGTCGAATTAGAAGCACAGCTTCGTAATGATTTGGACGATCTTTCCAATAGCGTTAAAAATTCTTTAAGCGATACCGAGTTAAATGATTTAAAAGCCCAGATAGCAAAAACAGAAGAAAAGTTAAAAGAAACGTCCTTAAACATAGAAAATATCGCCGCTAATACAGACTTAGCGCTGCTGCGTAATAACAAAGAAGAACCGTTTAATTTGCAAAAAGAGCTGCTTTCATTGTTAGAGCCAGCAATGAAAGAAATGAAAAGTGCCACTAGCGATGTCAGGCTAAAGGCAGAACTACGAGAGAGAATCGAATTTTTCAAAGCCAGAGAACCGATTGCCCGAGAAGCTTTAAAGAATATTTCTGAATTAAATCGCGCAAATTCAAACCCCAAGATTAAACAAGCATTGATTAAGATGAATCGTAATTGGTCAAAACAGTTAGTATTCATTCAAAGCGAACTTCAAGCTAAAGAACTACAACTTGAGAAAATTCTTTCACAAGAAAATTCTTTGGAAAGCCAATCCGAAAGTATCTTTAAGAACTTTTTCCAGCGTCGCGGTTGGACGCTTATCCAAGCGCTATTAGCTGTAATTGGTGTAATCATTATTTCTCGAATTATTTTGAAAATTATTACCTCAACGGTAAAGGGTTATCGAGCTGAACATCGAGGCGTGCAACTTAGAGTGATTGATTTATTACATAGAGTCATTACTTTTCTTTTTGCGATCATTGCACCTATGGTGGTTTTCTATA
The DNA here is from genome assembly GCA_937974135.1 of uncultured Cocleimonas sp. Taxonomy (GTDB): domain Bacteria; phylum Pseudomonadota; class Gammaproteobacteria; order Thiotrichales; family Thiotrichaceae; genus Cocleimonas. The sequence continues at coordinate 5,401 of CALJIH010000010.1, forward strand.
TTGAAGAAGACTGGGTTTTGTTCAGTTTAGGTGTGTTGTTGTTTTTCTCTCTTGCGTGGACATTAAGGCACGCAATACCTCGTTATTGGACACAATTAGAAATATTTTTAAATGTAGGGCCAGTACGCGAAGGAGAGCGCTTGGAATTAGATGGTATTCCTTGGAGAGTCAAACACATCAATATGTATTCCATTTTGGAAAACCCAACGGCAGGATTCACACAACGTATTGATATCAATGATCTGGTAAGTTTGCGTTCTCGTCCTGTGGAGTCTGATGAACCTTGGTTTCCCTGTAAAAAAGGCGATTGGGTTATTTTAAAGGATGGGGTGCGAGGTAAAATTATTGGGCTCTCGATGGAACTAGTACAAATCATTCAGCGTGGTGGGGCTTTATCCACTTATCAAATGAGTGATTTTCTTGCCCAATCACCTAAAAATTTATCCAAGAGTTTTCGTATTAAAGAAACGATTGGTATTGGCTATCAGCACCAGAAAGAAAGCACTGTTGAAATTGTACAAATTCTTGAAGCGGGTATTAATCAGAGAGCTATTGATGAAGGTTATAAAGACAGCGTACAAAGTATTAAAGTGGAATTTGAAGCTGCCGCTGATTCATCATTAAATTTGGTTGTAATTGCTGATTTTAAAGGCGATGTTGCGGATATCTATAATCGTTTAAGACGTTCTATTCAGCGCTGGAGTGTTGATATTTGTACTGAAAATGATTGGAGCATTCCATATCCACAATTAGAACTCCATGCAGAAAAGCTGTTTCGAGCATAAAAAATACTGCAAATAGATTAAAAAGACACCCCCGTACTTTTATGCGATTATCCGCTATGAAAAGAAATATCGTTAACTCCTATATTGCCTCGCTAAACCTCGTCTTGGCACTTTTAAGGTATTCAATCAACTATAGCAACGCTATTATTTAACCATGAAATATAAAGATCTGCGTGACTTCATTGCACAACTTGAATCCCAAGGTGAGCTAAAACGTATCACTCAAGAAATTGATCCTAATCTGGAAATGACAGAAATTTGTGATCGAACTTTGCGTGCGGGTGGCCCAGCGTTGTTGTTTGAAAACCCTAAAGGTTTCGATACGCCTGTTTTAGGAAATTTATTCGGCACCCCAGAACGAGTTGCAATGGGTATGGGCGAAAACTCTGTGAGCGCATTGCGAGATGTGGGTACACTCTTAGCGAGTCTTAAAGAGCCATCACCACCTAAAGGGATCAAGGATGCCATGCAATCGATTCCTAAATTTAAAAAAGTTCTAGATATGGCGCCCAAGAAAATTAAAAAGGCGGCATGTCAGGAATTTATTCTAGAAGGTGATGATGTAGATTTATCAAAGCTACCCATACAAACTTGTTGGCCTGGAGATGTAGCGCCTTTAATTACTTGGGGATTAGTAATCACCAAAGGCTCACGCAAACCACGTCAGAATCTTGGTATTTACCGACAACAAGTGATTGGTAAAAATCGAGTCATTATGCGCTGGTTATCGCATCGTGGGGGTGCTTTAGATTTTCGAGACTGGCAAGAGACTAATCCAGGAGAACCATTTCCAATTACTGTAGCATTAGGCGCTGATCCTGCAACGATTTTAGGTGCGGTGACACCAGTACCAGATACTTTATCAGAATATGCTTTTGCGGGTTTATTACGTGGCTCTCGCACCGAAGTGACCAAATGCATGGGTAATGATTTACAAGTACCCGCATCAGCAGAGTATGTTCTAGAAGGATATTTATATCCTGATGATATGGCAGATGAAGGCCCATATGGTGACCACACTGGTTATTACAATGAAGTTGAACGTTTTCCCGTTTTCACTATTGAGCGCATCACACATCGCAAAGATCCGATTTACCACAGTACTTATACGGGCAGACCACCTGATGAGCCTGCAATGTTGGGTGTAGCTTTAAATGAAGTATTTGTGCCAATTTTGCAAAAACAGTTTCCTGAAATAACTGATTTTTACCTACCGCCAGAAGGATGCTCCTATCGAATGGCCGTGGTTAGTATGAAAAAACAATATCCAGGTCATGCCAAAAGAGTCATGTTGGGTGTTTGGTCATTCTTAAGACAATTCATGTATACCAAATTTGTGATTGTAGTTGATGATGATATCAATACACGAAGTTGGGATGATGTTATTTGGGCAATGACGACACGCATGGACCCTGCTCGCGACACAACAACTATAGAAAACACCCCCATTGATTATCTAGATTTTGCCTCACCTGTGTCAGGTTTAGGCTCAAAAATGGGTTTTGATGCGACCAATAAATGGCAAGGTGAGACGGATCGTGAATGGGGTGAACCTATTCTTATGAGTGATGAGGTTAAAGAAAAAATTGACAAGATTTGGAATGATTTAGGAATAGATTAAATTTAAGTTATTGAGAAATATAAAAAAAGTTGAACTATAATATTTTTTATACGAACATTTTTTACAGTGGAGATTGATGTTATGAAGCGACTAAATTTTGTCTTATTCGGATTAATGGTATTAGGTTTAACTGCATGCGGAGGCGGTGGAGGTAGTAATAACGATGATGATCCTGCTCAAACAAACTTATCAGGCTTATCTGAATGCGTTGCACCTAATGCCGTGCAAGCAGTCGTTTGTGGCACAGTGCTGGCGAATGACGGTGTAACACCATTAGTCAACGCAGAAGTTATTTTAGACACTAGCGCTAAGCCTGCTGCAAGAGGTGTGGCTGATGCTGATAAGTGTTTGACCGATAGTGCAGGTGATTTTGTATGCTTGTTGCCAGAAGGACTTTCAGGTTCGGTTGATTTTAAAGTTGTGTTAAATGGTTTTGATGAAGTGACATTAACCGCTGACGTTACCGCTGGGGAAGTGACAGAATCAGGAAGCCAAACCCTAACGGGTAATAGTTCTGAAAGATGGGTTGTGGTTCCAGGAATTTTCGATGGTGTTCAGGTTTTATTGGCTCAGCTAAAAGGTTGTACATTGACTGATGGTAGTGGAAACCCATATACGCCTTTGACATCTCCAGATGAAGCAAGAGGCAGTGCAGATTGTGAAAGTAAAGGACTAAAAGTATTGGATGACAATGAAGTTGAAGCATTTTTAGCATCTAGTGAATTACTAGATAGTGACTCTGTATTTATTAATTGCCAAGCTAACTATTCCTCGGCTAATAACAATAGTTTATTACAAGATTTTGTTGATCAAGGTGGACATGTTTATTCATCAGATCGATCTGATCGTTGGCTCACGGATGCATTCCCAGGAAATATAAACTTTGCAGGTAGAGCTACAAACAGAGGTATAACAACGGCAACTGCCGAAACAGCAGGTCTAGCTTCCGTAATTGGTGATTCGGTAGAAGTTGAATTTGATTTAGGTGCGTGGACAGCAATCGACTCTGTGGAAAATAATGTAACCACTTTTCTAGAGTCTGATATTACCAGCATATCCTCTTATTCAGGAGCTAAGCCGATTACTGTTGGTTGGAAAGAAAACTCAAATTCAGGTTGTGTATTCTATACCTCGTATCATATTGAAGGTGCTAATCAAGGTGCATCACAAGAACTAGCGATTAAATACCTGGTTCAGAATATTTCTTCGGTATGCCAAAACTAAGATCAAACCATAATGGGCCTTGGTGGCCCATTATGGTTATTTTTTAAATAAAACAATCCTCTCTTAAGCTTCCCTTAAGACAAAATATGTAATACTCTCGTAAACGTAGGAATTAGTTGAATTTTTACTAAAAATAATAAATTTACTAAATTGTTGGGCTCAATTGGGTAAAAATACTTTTTTATTCTAATAATAATATAAAAATTTCCGGGAAATATTATGAAAATTGGGAAAGCAATTCTCATTTTTACAGGGGTTGTCTGCGCTTTATTGTTTTCAGCGCAACTTTCGGCCGAGCAAAAACTATCATCTTTGGAAGCGATCTGGAATTCTGCTGAGCTAACCCATCTCGTTGGTAAAAAAGAATCGGCTAAGAAAACACCGCAACAAATCAATGCTGAGCGTCAAAAATTAAAAGTTGCCAGAGAAAAACTAAAACGTGAAGCTCTGCAAAAACAGCGCGCGCAACGTGTGGTCAATAATCAAACGCAGAGATCAGCATCGAAAATCTTAGCTCAACAAGCGGCAGATAAATTAGCGGCTGAAGATTTAGCCAAAAAACGAAAAATCTGGAAAGCAAAATGGGAAGCACAGCAAAGAGCTAAAAAGCAAAAAATTGCGATAGCAACAAATAATCAAAAACAAACTAATCACGGTATTGTTAAACCAGTACAAAAAAATGGAGTTCAAACAAATAAGAACCAAATATCAGCAGCTGAGTTAGCACTACTTAATCCTAAATCAAATCCAGCGCAGCATAAGCGACAGGTAAAAATAGCACCGAAGCCTCTTACTAGAGAGCAATACCAGTGGCGTTGGAAGCAACAACAACTGAAAAAACAAAAGCTAGCTGCAGCTAAAAATCCTAAAGCGCCAAATAATTCTTTTACTAATAAGCATACGCAAAAATATGCTAGTAAATCTGTATTGCCGAAAAGAACACACGCACCTTTTCGCTCAAACAGACAAGCGGCAGTTCTTAAATCTTTACCATACGGGGTTAGGACTAAACTAAATGCAGCTAAGTTAAATACTCATGCTATGAGTGCTTATGTCACAGATGTAAATTCACCGCGACCACTACTTGGTCATCAAGAGCAAACATCTCGGGTGCCCGCTTCAGTCATGAAGCTAATTACCTCTTATGCCGCTTTGGGTATTTTAGGACCTAATTATCGTTGGCCGTTTGATGTCATGACAAATGGCGTTGTTCGAAATGGTACTTTACAGGGTGATTTAATTTTAAAAGGATATGGCTCACCAGAGTTCAATCAAGCTGATCTGCGCAAAGTATTGCAAGGTATAAGACATAAAGGCATTCGAAATGTAAATGGTCGAGTGGTATTCGATAATAGTTACTTTAGCGTCAATAACTTACCTTCTTTCGATGGTAAATCTCAGTCTGCTTACAACGCTCAACCTGACGCGTTGTTGTATAACGAGCGAATTAGTAGTTTTCAAGTTCGTGCAAGAGGCAAGCGCGTGCATGTGTCTACCACTACTCCGACACACAATATGAAAATTGTGAATCGTATGAGAAAAGTGCGAAGAGGTTGTAGGCCGCGTATTGGTGTCTCGCGCCAAGGTGCGCAAACGGTTGTCACATTTAGTGGTAAGTTTTCAAGCCGTTGTGGCACGCGTACTTATAGCCGCGTGATTAGTCGCCCAGCAGATATGATTTATGGTGCAATGAAAGCTATGTGGAAACGTGATGTAGGTGGTACTTTGAGAACTCAATTTGTGATGGGCAGAGCACCTGCAAACGCAAGACCATTACTAAGAACACATTCACGTACGCTTGCGCAAATCTTACCCACTATTGATAAAGACAGTAACAACGTTATGGCGCGTCAAGTGATGCTTACCATTGGTGCTAGAGTTAAGGGCCAAGGAACTCAACGTGCGGGTGCAAATGCGATCGGTGAATGGTTAGTTTCACGAGGATTAAACTTCCCAGAATTGCGTATTGAAAATGGTTCGGGTTTGAGTCGTCATGCGAGAATTACAGCACGTCATGTGGGTGATTTGTTGGTCGATGCGTATCGTAGTCCTTATCGAAATATATTGATGCAATCACTTGCAGTAGCTGGTGTTGATGGCACCATGAAACGTCGCTTAAAAAGTTCTCGTGTGCGCGGCAGAGGATTCTTCAAAACGGGTACACTGCGTGATGTTAGAAGTATCGCAGGGTACGTCAAAGCCGCAGATGGTAAGACTTATGCAATGGCCATTCTACATAACGACCCAAGAGCTCGGGGGCGGGCGTTAGCTGCTCACGATAAACTTATAGAATGGGTATACTCGGGTGGTCCACAACAATTAGCATTGAAGTAATAAAACGAAACTCCTACTCATAGAGAGATTTGTCAAAATCGCTTAGCCTTGCATAAATTCTATTTACTTTTTTAAAACAAAAATGAGACAAGCTTTAGCGAGACAAAAGCATTGTTGTTTAATGCTTACCCATAGGGAAGGCGTTAGCCGCATCTATTTCATTTAGCCGAGCCTCGGCGAGACCATATTGGAGAGAAACGACGACTACCCGAAGGGAAGGTTTGCAAAACCGCTTAAAAGTAGGGGGGTGTCTTTTTAAACGTATTTAAGCTTTGAATTTACCCTTATTCAATCGATCAACTTCCATTGTTTCAATCTCTCTCGCACCTGATACGACAATATCAGGGTTTGGTACATAATCTAGATCAGGGTTTCTACCTTTATAAGGAACACTATTTAAGATTACTCGTAATACATTTAATCGAGCGGCGTGTTTATTATTGGATCGTATTATTGTCCATGGTGCGGCTGAGGTATGTGACCGTTTTAGCATTTCATATTTAGCATTGGTAAATTCATCCCAATGGTCTTGCGCTTGAATATCAACTTCGGACAATTTCCATTGGCGCAGTGGGTCGGTTTTTCTGCGAGTAAAGCGATCTGCCTGTTCACCTTTTGTGACACTAAAGTAGAATTTTATTAATATTGTTCCTTGTCGAACAATATCTTTTTCAAAACCGACGACACCTTTCATAAAGTTTTTATGTTCTTCGGGTGTACAGAAACCTAAGACAGGCTCAACCATCGCGCGGTTATACCAACTACGGTCAAATAAAACCATTTCGCCACCATGCGGAAATTGTGTTACATAGCGTTGAAAATACCATTGAGAGCGTTGCTCGCTAGTTGGTTTGCCTAGAGCTACGGTGCGGTAACGTTTTTCATTCATATAACGAGTGACACGTCGAATCGTACCCCCTTTTCCAGAGGCGTCACGTCCCTCAAAAACGATAATCATTCGTTTGTTGGTATCTTCAAGATAATTTTGAAGTGAGATTAACTCAGCTTGATACGGTTTTAATATTTGTTCTTTCTGGTATCTTTTTTGTGCCTTACTGCGGTTTTTTTTGAGTTTTTCAATTTCGGTTTTTAACTCAGCAATTTGTTGTACTGGGCTTAGCTCATCAGAATTTGAAAGATCACTGGCTTCGGCTTCGGTATATGTTGATTTGGTTTGTAAATCCAACACATTCTGTTTTGTTTCATTTTTCTTATCAGGTGTTTCCTTTTGAGACATAACAGTACTCCTGTCGGTTTTTGCTTTGCTAAACAAGTATCTAAATTTATAGTTCAGTTTAGACGGCTGATGAATAATTACAAGCAAACGCCGATAAATGCCTTTTAAATAGATTTAATATGAAAAATAAAAATTATCTGACTGCAGTTGTTCTGCTAGTTACCTTATTTCAATTAGTTAATCAGTCAGCATTTTCAAAAGATGTTCCTAAACCAAATATAATGTTGGCAAATGTCTATCATCAAGGTATCGATTTGACCGAATACTGGGTTAGTGAGAAGTATGATGGAGTGAGGGCTTTATGGAATGGTAAAAACTTAATCTCACGTGGTGGGAATATTTATCATGCTCCAAATTGGTTTGTAGAGGACTTCCCTAAGCAACGTCTGGATGGTGAGTTATGGATTGCTCGTCAAAGTTTTGAACTATTAGTGAGTACAGTCAGAGATAAAACCCCAGACTATGAAGCTTGGCAGAAAGTGAGATTTATGGTGTTTGATATGCCAGATATTGAGGGTTCATTTGATAATAGATTGGCGCATTTAAATAAACTGATCGGCTCGAATCGGTTGCCTTGGCTACAAGCTGTCGAACATATTAAAGTAAAAGATCATCAATCGTTACTGCGTTATTTAGATGAAATCACTAAAGCAGGGGCAGAAGGGTTGATGCTACATAAAGGCTCTTCACTTTATAAAGGAAAACGCACAAATGATCTTTTAAAAGTAAAAACTTATCAAGATGCTGAAGCAACAGTCATCGAACATATCCAGGGTAAAGGCAAGTATAAAAATAGCTTGGGTGCGCTAATGGTTGTTTTAGAAAACGGAATAAAATTCAAAATTGGCACAGGGTTCTCGGATATCGAGAGAAATAATCCACCAAAAATCGGATCAGTTATTACGTATCGATACAGAGGTAAAACAAAGAATGGAGTGCCGCGCTTTGCATCTTTTTTAAGAATAAGAAGTGATAAGGAAACGCAAAGGCAGTAATTTAGTTTTTATCGACTAAAAAATCTAGATAGCTTCTGAGAGAATTTATTCTCATTTTGCATTTTTAACACTGCGTCATAAGCTTTTTTATTGATCGTAGTATCCGTCTCTCGGTCGTAGACTTTATTGAAATGATCGAACTCAACTTCTACTATTTTTTTATCTCTATTGCTAAACAGACTTTCAATAAGCGGTAATTCACGAATACTTTCTGTAGATATACCTTGTGCTTGTTTATTTTCATCAAGAAAAGTGTTACCACTTACCGTGCGGTGATCGCCGTTCTCATCAACAAGATGAAAAACAATTATGCCGGTTGTATCAGTGAGTTGTTCTTGATCGATTTTCTCGATCATAAATTTCTTTAACATTGTATTACTACTAATTTTTATTATATGTACGTAAGCTAATTGTAGTCGTTTGGTGATTTTTTACAAAACTAAACGATAAATGGCACTCTAAGCATCGATTTGTTAGAAAAAAATGCCGAATGATAGAAAATCATTCGGCATTTACTGTGCTCGAGTTAGATCTTAAGAGTAAAGAGCAGGCGCGCCAACCTTAGCGTGTATCTGATTGCAAATATCTTGAGAAATATTTAAACCTTTCGCTAAAGCATCCAAGTAATGGGCTTCTTCGTTCGAATCTAAATCAATGGCTAGCAATGACATAAAGTAAACCTGTTGCTCCATGCCTCTTGGTACGCTATTGATAAGCCCTTGAGTATCTAATGGTGATTCTAATTCACGTCGTACAAAATCAGCTTCTTCAGGACTCACATCGCCTAAATGTTCAGTAATTTTTTGCTTTTCTCCCTCGTCAATAACTCCATCTGACTTGGCTGCATTTAACATCGCTTTTAGTAAGAGCTCTGCTTTTTGTTCTTCTTCATTGCTTGCTGATACATTCGAACCTTGTAGTGCATCATTAAGCATGCTACCAATACCGCCATCATTTTGAGAGCCGCCGCTATTGAGTGAATCCAAGATTCCTCCTAGTCCACCACCGCCGGTTTTGCCTGATAAACCACCGAGTAAATCTCCTAATCCTCCTCCAGCTGATCCAGAATTTTGTCCGCCCGTTAGGCTACCTAATAATCCTCCAAGACCACCAGCAGATTTTCCTCCACCTCCAAGCATTTTACCAACGCCTTTAGCAACCATAACACCCATTGCTACTTTTCCTAATGTTCCCATTAAACTCATCTAAATCTCCTAGTTTTTGTTTACAAAAAATTTGTTTAGCTATTACACCATAAACCGCCAAACTGATTATGTGAACTTTTATTTCTACAGTTTGGCTCTACGCTTAGTCGCTGAATGGCTTAAAATGGTTCCATAATATCTGTCATTATGAATTGTTTTACTATCGCTAAAGACGTTTTCAAATCATAATCACAATTCAATTTTTAACACTAATTTGTTAAACCTTTGAGCACAGCAAAACCGTCTAAAAGTAGGGGGGTGTGTTTGCCAAGCTCAACAAAATTGTCTTTTAGACATTTGATAAATGTAATTAGAGTGATAATGCATGGAACATATAGATATACCCCATGAGTTGAAAACCCAAGGTTATTCTCTTTTACAAGGATTAAAGATAACTGATTCTCAGTGGACGAATATTATCCATAGCATGGCTGAGGAGTATCAGCAGTTTCATAACAGCTGGGAAGACTTGCCTCCAGATAATTTTTTAAGCGACGGTGGGCATTATCGTTTTAGGCGTTATTCGGTGTTTAACTGGATAATGAATGATGAGCTGATATTACTGCCGCATGAACCACATTATCAAAGCACTTATCGTAACAACATGAACGGTGGTATTTATCGAGATTTTGAGCCGATAAAAAATAAGACTATCGAAAACCCAGTGTTAAAGAGCTTTATAAAATTAATTGCACCACAATTTAGTTTTCATGATGAAAAATCATGGCGCATCCAAGCGCATCAATTTCGCATTGTGGCAAAAGAGGATGAAGCAGGAAACCCATCCCCTGAAGGAATCCATCGTGATGGTGCAGATTTTATTTTGATTATGGTTCTTCATCGAGAAAATATCACAGGAGGCGTTAATCATATTTATGATGATTCAAAAAGACTTTTATTTGGAAGCGTATTAACTGAGGCTGGCGATGCCTTACTGATTGATGATCGTGCAGTTTGGCATGGTGTCAGTGAAATTTATCCTATCGATCATACAAAACCAGCTTACCGAGATGTGTTAGTTTTAACCTTTCATAATCAAACCTTGAAATAATTTTAGGCTAATTCATCAATAAAGCTTGTGCTTATGAACCTAACTATTCAATTGTCTTACTTAATAGTGCAAACACTTTTTAAACTAACCAATACTTGAGGGATGCAAAATGCTTGGTGGATTAATTGATAAAATTAAAGAAATGTTATCTGGTGGTGTAGAGAGTGCAGTTGATGCTGCATCTGATGCAGCCAGTTCCGCTGTTGAATCTGCGACTGAAGCGGTAGGCGATGCAGTTAGCGGTGTGACTGATTCAGTATCAGATGTTGTTAGCGGTGTTGCAGATTCTGCAAATGATGCCGTGAGTGGTGTTGTGGATTCTGCGAGTGATGCAGTAGGTGGAGTGACAGATTCTATCACTGATGTTGCAGGTGGTATCGCAGATTCGGCAACAGATGCCGTTAGCGGTGTTGTTGATTCTGCAAGCGATACTGTAAGTGGTGTGGTCGAGTCTGCAACTGGTGCTGTAACTGATGCCGTTAGTGGCGTGACTGATACTGTAACAGATGTTGCCAGCGGTGTTGCGGATTCAGCAAATGATGCTGTCAGTGGCGTAGTTGATAATGTCACTGGTGCGGCAGAAGAAATAATAGATGAGTCAACCGACTCATAATTTAATTTTCACCTCAGGATTATTTAAGCTTAAGTAAGCTTTTTTGAAGTTCATTCATTATTTCGGTATTTATTCTTTTATCGTTTTGTGAATGCATGACCTTAGTGTAAATTAGTCATGTGTGTTTTATAGACCTCAGCAATCTTGAGTTTTAAATTGTGTATACACAAATAAGTTGGGCAACTTTTTACTATCAAATGGAGTTTTCTTATGAGCAAAAGAGATGATTTAATTGCAAAGTACGCGAAGGACCTAGAAGAAAAATGTGGCGAAAAAGTAGATATGAAACTACTTACAGCAGTAACTATCGGATGTGGACCTGCCATCTATAAGGCAGATGCATCTAAAGTATCGGGATCAGATAAAGCAGAACTAGCAACATTGAAAAAGAATTTTCTTATAAAGAAATTGGGTCTTAAAGATGGACCTAAGCTTGACGAGGGTATAGAAGAAGTAATGGTAAAGTACGGTAAATCTAACTCTAACAAACAACGTGCGGTTGTTTATTACCTACTTACAAAACATTTCAGAAAAGCTTCTTATTATAAATAAGCAGTTATTCAATTCAAAAAAGCACTCTTAGAGTGCTTTTTTTGTGCCAGAAAAAGTTGTTAGTTTTGTGAATCGAAATAATTAAGGGCTGCTTGTGAAACTTCCATGTCTTGAGCGGGTGACCCACCGCTGACACCAATACCACCTAAGCATAATTCATCCATGAAAATTGGATACCCACCACCCACAGTGCTGATTCGACCTCCGCATTCTGTATCGATGCCATAGGCAAGATTGCCGGGTGTGTTGACTTCGTTATATTCATGAGTTGCTTTTCTAGCAGCACCGGCCGTATAAGCCTTGTCTTGTGAAATTAAAATGCTGTGTGCTTTCGCACCATCCATACGCTCGAATGCGATTAAATTCCCAGAATCATCTGTGATTGCGATGCACATTGGGTTATTAATTTTATTCGCATGTTCACGTGCACCTTTAATCAAAAGTTGAGCATCGTTAATATCAAGTCGAGGTATCTTTATCATGATGTTCCTTTTCACACAGTATTGAATTCATTCATTTGGTTTAAATGAAAAGCGCCTAGCCTTGCATAAATTCATACTACATTTTTAAACAACAAAAACATATTTTCATTCAAAACTAGGGGGGTGTCTTTTTATATACAATTTCTTAATAAATCATAATAAAGAGGCATATATCGCTAAGTAGTATTAGAGATAGTATAGGAAGGTGTGGGCAAATGACTAATCAAGAATTTGCATGATTTTAAAACTATAGCTTATATTTATTTTTTAATGAAAATACTAACCTCGAAGTTTTAATGAATTAAGTGTTTAAACTTCACCTTTGCTTAAGGCGTGAATGCGATCTATTAAATCTTGTGGTACGTCAATTCCCTCTTGTTCATATTTTTCTCTTAACTCGTGACGTCTTGCTCCAGGGATACGAACATCGTTATCATGAGTTAATTCGGTAAACATTGTTTCTAAATGTTCAATGTAATTTGATGAGAAGTAATCAGGATTAAAAGAAATAATACTTTGGCCAACATTAGGTGGACCGCCTTCGTTATTTGCAAATAATGGTGCTTCGTAAGAGCAATTACTTCCCGTGAGTACGCCTCCCATTAAATCTACAATCAAACCTAATCCAAAACCTTTTGGACCACCAACAGGCAGTTGAGCACCTTTTAAACCTTCCGCAGGATCAGTCGTTGGATTACCATCTGGGTCAATCGCATGACCTGGTTCGATTTGGCGTCCTTCTCTAGCAGCCTGTACTAAATTAACGCGAGCTGTAGATGCTGTTGCCATATCAACAACTACAGGGCCTTCCTCTTTTCTTGGAGAACCGAAAGCGAGTGGGTTAGTACCAAAAAATGCAACCTTTCCACCATGCGCCGCAACTGCTTTTGATGAATTAGCAAACATTAGTGAGACTAGTCCACGTTCTGCTAATCGTCTTACAAACCAACCTAGTACACCCGCAGAGTAGGAATTATGAATCGCCATCATGCCAATGCCTTCCGACTTAGTTTTGGCAATTAAATCCTCTTCAGCATGTTTGTAGGCAGTGTGGCAAAAACCAAAATTAGCATTTACTACAATAGCGGATGCTGATTGACGAACGATCTCAGGAATCGCATCACCCGCTAACTTTCCACAACGTAAATGATTCAAGTAATGGGGTAAATAGCCCAAGCCAACATTACGAATACCTTCTGCTTCCGCATCCATTAGTTCTTGAGCTGCTGTAGTGGCTTGTAAATCACTCGCCCCTGCTTCACGCAAGGCCGAGTAACACAGGTCTTTGATTTCTTTAAGACTTAGAGTAGGCATGATCTTAGTTAGTAGTTAACTCGTTCTGGCACTTGCTTCAGATGAAATACGAGGCACTAATGCTTTAACAAGGTCTTTCATATGTAAAGCGCCAACAGGCTGGCCTTCTTTCATCACTACGTAAGATTTCAATGTTTCACCTTCCGAGTGTGCAATGACACTTTCAAGCGTATCGTCAAAATCAACCGTATCCGTATCATTAGGCAGATCACCTTCAACGGCTGTCATCACTGAACGTACTTTCAATACACGTGCGCGATTAATATCACTAACAAAGTCTTCTATGTAAGGATCGTTAGGATTTAATAAGATATCTTGTGGCTCACCTTGTTGTATGATTGCGCCATCTTTCAAGATCACTAAATGATCAGCAAGCTTTAGAGCTTCATCTAAGTCATGTGTAATGAAAACGATCGTTTTGTGTAGATCCTCTTGCAGCTCTAACAACAAATCTTGCATATCAGTTCTGATTAAAGGATCAAG
>CALJIH010000011.1 GCA_937974135.1 uncultured Cocleimonas sp.
TAAATGATCACGACAAATCGTCACAGGTGCTGCACAGAATGCATTTTGTGTGAATACACCTGCTACGCTTGAACCTTCACTTATTTCGATAAGAGTCAGATCATCACGATCATGTTTATAGCGAATATTGGCATCAAGACTTGAAAGACGAATACCTTTGACAGGTAAGAGTGACTTAGCTGGAGAATAATTTACTGGCATTTGTATTACCGATAAAGATTGATATTAATAAATAAAAATTAGCAAAACAGTCAAAAAGTAGGGGGGTGTCTTTTATACTATTTCTATCTCACCCAACGGCTCAGATTGCTTCTAAAAGCTGTCAGATCAGGCAAAAAATGAGAAGTTTACAATTTGTAAATGAGCATTTTTTAACGCTGAGCTGACAGGTTTTAGGAGTGAGCTGTGTCGTTACATTATGTTAGCTTTCCGTGGCATTGCTTGAATTTTTTCCCAGAACCACAAGGACAAGGATCATTTCGCCCAACTTTCTCATCAGGTCGTTTAACCGGCTGTTGCGCTTGACCTTTTTTAAAGGGCTCGTGTGTTTGCGGCTGTAATTCAAGCGCACTTTCTGACTCGTTATGCGAAAATTCTAAGTCACCTGCTTGCTCGTGTTGTTGCTTGTGTTCGGCTTCGATTGCATCCACATCTTCAGGCATTGTAATTTGAAGTTTGCACAAGAAGTTGACCACGTCAGTTTTGATCTTATCTAACAATTCTTCAAACATTTCATAAGCTTCACGCTTATATTCTTGTTTTGGGTTCTTTTGCGCGTAACCGCGTAAGCCAACACTTTGACGAAGGTAATCCATCGACGCGAGATGCTCTTTCCAATGCGTATCTAAAACGTGCAACATTACATCACGTTCTAAACGACGCATACTTTCAGACCCGATGAGGTCTTCTTTGCCTTTAATGTGAGTATTAACGTTTTCTAAAATTTTATCTCGAAGCGGTTCTTCATGTAGATTATCGTCGTCATCAAGCCAGCCTTGAATATCTAAATCCAAAGACATCTCTTCGCTCATGTGTTTGGTGAGACCTTTGATTTTCCATTGCTCATCAATACTCTGTGGTGGGATATATTTATCGATGGTATTTTCCACCACGTCTTCAACAAAAGAGCCGATTTCTTCCTCGACATCCGCAGCTTCTAAAAGCTCAGAACGCATTTCGTAAATCACTTTACGTTGGTCATTTGCCACATCATCATATTCGAGTAGATTTTTACGAATATCGAAGTTGTGTCCTTCCACCTTACGTTGTGCGTTTTCGATGGATTTACTTACCATCTTCGCTTCAATTGCTTGGCCTTTTTCCATGCCTAAACGCTGCATGATGCCCTTCACTCTTTCTGAAGCAAAAATACGCATCAAACTGTCTTCTAGCGATAAGAAGAAACGTGATGAACCTGGATCACCTTGGCGCGCTGCACGACCACGTAATTGGTTATCAATTCGACGCGATTCGTGACGCTCAGTACCAATGATATGTAAACCACCAGCAGCTTTGACCGCTTCATGACGTTTCTGCCAATCGGCTTTTAGTTCTGCGATTTGAGCATCGCTTGCATCTTCACCAAGTTCTTTCAATTCAGCATCTAAAGAGCCACCTAAAACGATATCCGTACCACGACCCGCCATGTTTGTTGCAATCGTTAATGCACCCGGACGACCAGCGTTTTCGATAATATGTGCTTCACGTTCATGCTGTTTTGCATTTAACACTTCGTGCTTAATATTCATTTGATTGAGCAGATTAGACAAGACTTCTGAAGACTCAATCGACGCCGTGCCGACCAATACTGGCTGGCCTTTTTTCTGACATTCTGAAATTTCTTCGGCAATCGCTTGGTATTTTTCTTCTTCTGACATGTAAACCAAGTCATTGCCATCGATACGCGCCAGTGGCTTGTTACCTGGGATCACAACGACCTCTAAGCCGTAAATCTCGTGCAGCTCAAAGGCTTCAGTATCGGCCGTTCCCGTCATTCCTGAAAGTTTGTCGTAAAGCCGGAAATAGTTCTGGAAGGTTATCGATGCCATGGTTTGGTTTTCGGCATTGATATGCACGCCTTCTTTCGCTTCAACCGCCTGGTGCAAGCCATCAGACCAGCGTCTGCCAGGCATAGTACGGCCTGTGAATTCGTCTACGATGACGATTTCGCCATCAGTAATTAAATAATCTACATTTTTAGTAAACAGATTATGAGCGCGTAATGCAGCATTGAAGTGATGCAGAACTGAAATACTTGAACTGTCATAAAGCCCTGCATTTTCATCCAGAATTCCTGCTTCTTGTAATAGCTTTTCAGCAGTTTCATGACCGGCATCAGTGAGGAATATCTGTTTGCTTTTTTCATCAACCGTAAAGTCACCAGCGACGGTTACTTCCTCGCCATCTTCCCCTTCTTGACGGCTTAGATTTGGTACAATCTTATTGATAGACGCGTACATTTCTGATGAATCTTCAGCCGCACCAGAGATAATCAATGGTGTTCTTGCCTCGTCGATTAGAATCGAATCTACCTCATCCACAATAGCGTAGTTTAAATGGCGCTGTACGCGTTCTTCAGCTTGAAAAGCCATGTTATCGCGCAAGTAATCAAAGCCAAATTCATTGTTCGTGCCATAGGTAATATCAGCGGCATAGGATTCTTTACGCTGCTCATGATCCATACCATTTACGATAATGCCTGTGCTCATGCCAAGAAAGCTGTATAGCTCAGACATCCATTTGGCGTCACGCGTAGCGAGATAATCATTCACGGTGATGACGTGTACACCTTTACCAGACAATGCATTCAAATAGGCTGCGAGTGTAGCCACAAGTGTTTTACCTTCACCGGTGCGCATTTCGGCAATTTTACCTTCATGCAAAGTCATACCACCGACCATTTGCACATCGTAATGGCGCATACCCATGGTGCGTTTACCTGCTTCACGCACCGCAGCAAACGCTTCTGGTAATAAGTCTTCTAAAGTTTCGCCTTTTTCTAGGCGCTCACGAAATTCTGCGGTTTTTGCAGATACTTGTTCATCCGTTAAGGCTGAATATTCGTCATCTAAGTTTGAAATTTTTGTTGTTTGTTTTAGGTAGGCTTTAACCAGTCTATCGTTACGACTACCAAACAGTTTTTTAGTAACTTTTCCGAACATATTAAATGATATCCCCCGGTTCACCGGAATTTTTTTAATTCATACTCCTAGCCAATCATTCATCCCCATGAAAAATCGCTGGAATAGATAAGATATAAGGGTATTTATGCGTTTTACAAGCATTACCGCAAGTAAAGAGTCGCATTATATTACAAGTAAACGTTGTTGTACCTGAATGTATTATTTTTATTATTACGAGATTAAAATTATTTTAGATGGGAAGAGGCTAAAATTTTGTTGTATTATTTTATCAAAGCGGTATCAATATAAGATTCTGGATTTACTGGACGATTATTTTTCCAAACTTCTAGATGTAAATGTGAACCAGTAGCCCTACCTGTTTTTCCCATGGTAGCAATCGTGTCGCCTTTTCTGACAACTTCACCTTTCTTAACTTTAATGGTATCTAGGTGCGCATAACGGCTTTTAAGAGTATCGCTGTGATGAATGTCAATAACATTGCCATAACCGCCTTTTCGCCCTGAAAAAGTGACGAAACCACTCGCAATAGCCTGTATTTTACTGCCATGTTTTGCGGCGATATCGATGCCATTATGGTGGCGTTGATGTCCGTTAAAAGGATCGCGCCTTTTGCCATAGGCTGAAGACACATATCCTGAAGAAACTGGAAGAGAATAATTGATTAAATCAGTAGGATCTTCAAACGAATTTTTTTTTATTGTAGTGCTAGCAACACTCGCATTGTTAAAGATTTCGTAACGTTGTTCCTGTATATCTAATTCAAGTTCAAGATCACTAATACTTTTGGCTATATTTTCTTTGCTTAGAACTGAAGCCCGGCCAGTGCTGACATTGCCTAATCCGCCCATTGCTGGCTCTTTTGATAATAAATACGCTTGTATATCAATATTATTTTTATCTGCAATGATTTTTCCTAGAGAATTCAGCCTCTTAACTTGTCCTTCTAGCTTTGCTGTTTTTATTAACATGGCATCAAATGTATTTAATAGATGAATTTCTGATTTAGAAATCCTATGACTTTTAAAATAATTTAAAGTGCCTAATATCGCCAATGAAAACAAAATAATGCTCAGCAAGAACAAAACTAGCATAGGTATATCTAGGTTGATTTTTTTATGGTGACGTCCATTGTCACTTACAAAAAGGAGTTTCATGTTATGCTTTTAACTCTATCGTATCCATACGAATAAATTTACAGTTGACACCATGAAGAACTTCCAACATTTAGTTAATACTGAGTTGACCAAAAGCATTGAAAACTACGACAAACTGTCAAGTTTTGTCTATGAATTGATGCATTTAGATAAAAACAAACACAATGTTTGGGTGGTGGCGAAACGACAAAATCTAACCTTGATGACGGATAATCCTTATCTTGGAACACAGTTAAGGTATCAACAAAATACTATTTGCGATGCGATCAATAGAAAATTTTTGATGGAGCTAAAAACGAGCAAAGTGAAAATTATTCCGCAAACAACAGATTTAAAAAAACGACAGCAGGATTTGTATAAAGTTGGTGGAAAAGCTAGCGAAGTACTTACAAATATGGCAAGTGAAATTGAAGATGAGGAACTGAAGAACTCGTTATTGAAACTTGCTAATCAGAATAAATAAGCAAAAATGAGTAGCTTTACATACATCCTATTTATCTTTTGATAAAAACAAGAGCCGAGTTTTAGTGAGACAACAGCATTGTTTTTTAATGCTAACCTGAAGGGAAAACGTTAGCTGTATCAATAACATTCAACCGAGGCTTTAGCCGAGACAACAGCTTTAGCTGACCCTTTAAGGTTAGGCTTGTTAAACCATATAAAAGTGGGGGGGTGTCTTTTTTAACACCTTTTGTCATATCTTATTATCGAAACAGTGTATTAAGGCTTTAATTACACTAATTGAACATTATCACCCAAGTACAATTGTGGTGCTCTTTCTTCAGAACTTAGCGTTACCACTTCCCAAGCATCTTCTTGCTTAAGTAATTCAAGCAATAAAAGATTGTTTATCGCGTGACCAGATTTATGCCCATGATATGCACCGATTATTCCGTGACCCAATGTATATAAATCACCGATCGCATCTAACATTTTATGTTTTACAAACTCGTCATCGTAACGAAGTCCGTCTTTATTTAGCACTCGGTATTCATCTAAAACAACAGCATTACCGAAGTTACCGCCTAATCCTAAGTTTTTAGAGCGAAGCATTTCTACATCACGCATAAAACCAAACGTTCGTGCTCGACTGATTTCGCTATTGTACGACTCAATAGAAAGGTCATGTTCTAAAATTTGTCTTGTATCTTTCACTGCGGGATGATCAAAATCGATTTCAAAGGAAACTTTGAAGCCTTTGTAAGGCGTAAGCTCAGCCCAACCCGCTTTATTTTCATAACGAATAGGCTTTTTTATTCTGACTAACTTTTTGGGTGATGCTTGAGTTTCCACTCCAGCTGATTGAATCAGGAAAATAAAAGGTGCTGCACTGCCATCCATAATGGGAATCTCAGCCGCATCCAGATCAACATAAACATTATCGATACCTAGGCCTGCAAATGCTGACATAAGATGTTCGATGGTAGAGACTTTGACTTGTTCTTTGACAAGAGTGGTGCTGAGCACAGTTTCGCCAACACTTTTTGGAACTGCTTTGATTTCAACAGCAGGGGTTAGATCAGTACGCGTAAAAACAATTCCTGTATTTGGCGCAGCAGGACGAAGTGTAAGATTCACACGTTTGCCCGAATGCAAGCCAATACCAACTGTTTTTACAATACTCTTAAGTGTTCTTTGTGCTAACACTATGTCCCCTTAATACTCTATTTTAAGTAGATTTCTTTCTTTGTTTAATTTAGATTCGATAAGATCTTACACTATCCAAGATAAACTCATACTGAATACGCAATAATAGCATATTTACGTAAAAATTAAAAAATCAGATGAAAATTCAGATATTTAAATCAATCCTTAGGTTAACTGGGATTTACTTAAAATAAACACACCGTCACCGCCTCTTTCAAAATCTACCCACTCGAAAGGCAGATCAGGGTATTCCTCAGCCAGCGCATATTGACTATTTCCCACTTCCAGCACCAGAATACCATCCTCGGTTAAATGATTCGGCGCTTGCTTTAGTATTTTTCGCGTACAATCCAAGCCATCATTACCTGAACTTAAGCCTAATTCTGGTTCATGCTGAAATTCTGCAGACATCCCTGCAATATCTTCAGCATCTACATAAGGAGGATTACTCACTATAATGTCGTATTTTTTACCTTCAAGTCCTGAAAACAAATCAGATTCGATTATTGATACTGCTTGAGCAGCATCATGCTGCTGAATATTGATTCTTGCAACATCTAATGCATCTTTTGAGATATCCGCTAAATCTATTTTAGCCATGGGGAAGGCATAAGCACATGCAATACCTATACATCCACTACCAGTACAAAGGTCGAGAACAGACTCAACTTCATCTGGATTTACCCACGGTGTAAATTGCGTCTCAACGAGTTCTGCAATAGGTGAACGTGGAACTAATACCCTTTCATCAACATAAAATTGCAAACCTGCGAACCATCCTTCTTGCATAATATAAGCAGCAGGTATTTTTTCTTCGATGCGTGTCTTCAGGGTAGTAAGTACAGTCTCTTTTTCACTGTTGGTTAACTTCGACTGCCAATAAACATCAGGCGTATCTACAGGTAAATTTAATGATCTTAATACTAAATAAACCGATTCATCTAATGGTGATGACAAGCCATGAGAATAGCTAAGTTGAGCTTGGACAAATTGACTCGCTCCCCAT